>DAOTAZ010000412.1:0-3260 GCA_035382965.1 Chitinispirillaceae bacterium
CATGATTCCGAACCCCTACGGCTTATTCCCAATCGAGGCTGTTTCTCCGGTGGTGGTTCCTTTCTCTCTGTCATATTCTCATTCGCTGCACCGCATACTCTCGGTTTCCGCGGGTCTGGGTTTCGTTTCTATGGGCTCTGAATTCAAAGCGGACAACATGAGTACTGATATAAATACCCGCTGGGAGATCGATGACAGGAGGATTTTCCATTACCTGACAATACCTGTCGGGGTGCAGTTGATGCTTCCGATAAGAAATGGCGGCCTCTATGCCTCTTTTGATCCGCAGCTTGGGTTTCTGCTTTCGGC
This sequence comes from Chitinispirillaceae bacterium, assembly GCA_035382965.1. GTDB lineage: Bacteria > Fibrobacterota > Chitinivibrionia > Chitinivibrionales > Chitinispirillaceae > JAAYIG01. The sequence continues at coordinate 310 of DAOTAZ010000412.1, forward strand.
AAAACGAAAAGTACACAATACCGAACCGGGAGGCATGGTTACCGATGAAGAGATCAATATGAGAGACGTTCCGGGCAATGATTTCCCCAATCTCAATTTTTCTCTGGGCTTTCGGGTCGGGGGAGAAAAAGCTGTGGGAAAGCACGCACTTTTCTTCGAATCGGGGTATGATTACGGTTTAGTCAATATCAGCGAAGCCGTTTTCGACGGGGAGAAGGTGGGGACCCGAACGGGTGTGCTGACAATACTGTGTGTCGGATTCCGTTACAATACATTGGATAAGTATCGAAAATAACCTTACAGGTTTTTCGTGTTCGTGCTCAGAAAAGCAGAGCACGGACACGATTTATTGATGCATCCCTCTATCCCACAAATTCAACTCTCATTAAGTTCCTTAATAGCTGAATTGTAAGGATTCCCGGTCGAAGTGATGAATACATCAGGCTTTACAATAGCCGCAGAGGAAAGTTAAATCGCATCCTCCCACCAGAAATAAAAAACGCCCGACTACCTGAGTTCATGGCAGTCAGAGCGTTAAAAGAAAAATACCCCCAGCAAGAGTCGAACTTGCGACACCAGGTTTAGGAAACCTGTGCTCTATCCTACTGAGCTATGGGGGCAACTGAATTTCAGAAGTAGTATAAAATAGATTTGGAGAAGAAAAAAAAACAACCACTGATTTACCTGATTTAATTGATTGACCAGATTAAAGAAGATCCGTTTTTTTTCCGAGTACCAATGACAGCACGATATCGGCCTGTTTCGCGGCAGCAACCATCACCCTTGGAGCATAGGGTTTAACAGTACTGTTAACTTCTGATACGCCGTCGCCTACAAGATAGAAGTTTGGCTTTATCTTCCTGCTGACTATGCCATCAGCGTTACCATACCCCCCTATCCCGCTTACGCTCACCACCGGCCTGTCTTTACTTATGAGTACCTCTGCCAGCATAGCCTTGCTTTCCGGATTGTCAAAAGCCTCCACCACAAGATCGCAGTCTCCGAAAAGCTCTTCGATATTGTTGCCGGTAACTTTACATTGAAAAGTTGCCAGTGAAAGACCGGGGTTGATGCGCAGGAGGTTTTCTCTGATAGATTCCACCTTTGGTTTTCCAATCTGATCGGGAAAATAAAACTGCCGGTTGAGATTGGAAGGGGATACCAGGTCAAAATCAACAATTGTGAACCTCTCAAAACCGCACCGTACCAGTATTGAAGCGCAGTTTGAACCCAGCCCCCCTGCTCCGGCGATCCCGACATGGGTTTTTCTGATGAGAGATAACTGTTCAGGAGAGAAAAAACTCTCAAGATAAGATGAAAATGGTGACATTATTCAGACAATCCCATGTAAAAAGTGCAGAAAATAAAATATATCCGGCAGGAATCGCTTGTTGTGCATTACATCTGCGCATGAGAAAACATTTCCTTTTTTAAGGCTCAGTGAAGCAGAATAAGGGTTCCAAATTTAGTGAGCAAATCCGGAATTCCACTATTTATATTGTAATGGATTTTTTTTGAAAATAAACTGTATAATTAAGTATATCTAACCGTTTAAATTACATTGCTGGTCACAACAAACGAAAATTAATAACCGGAGGAATTTATGAAACGAATAGCAGGAATAATACTTTCTGGCCTTCTCTGGGTAGTACCTGCTTCAGCCCAGTTGTACCCGGATACACTGTGGGTACCGGTTACTTACTACGATTTCCACTCTAATGGAAGTAACCCGGAATTTGAACAGGACCATACCGGTGGTAAAAGGGAAGGAATGGTCAGTAACACCCTCGATTCAGAGAGGAAACCAACTGTAGGTCCAAATCCCTACATGAATTACTATATCAAATATTGGTACAGGGATTGGAATGTTGCAGCCAAAGGTGATTCTACAATTCCCTTGTACACCAAGCTCGGTGGAGGAACCTGGGATGCCACAATCCGCTATGATGGAACCGTAAAAGTGAATCATGACACAGCATTTAAAAATATCGTAATTCATGATTCCCTTCCTTTTACTCACCTTGGGAGGAATGATCCAAGTCAAATCGGAGTCTACCAGTATCTAAATGACAATTTTTTCCCTTTAGACAATCGCGGCTTTCGCGACGAGGGAAGAGACCACAATTTCTCTTTCACCATGGAGCTGCACTGGCGTTTCACAAAAGTACCCGGGCTCACTTTTTACTTTACAGGTGATGATGACGTGTGGTGCTTTATTGATGGACAGTTGAGAATGGACCTGGGTGGAATTCATAATGCAGAAAATGGATCTTTTAACCTTGATGATATCCCCGGCCTGGTAGATGGTCAGGATTACTCTTTAGATTTTTTCTATGCAGAAAGGCACACCACCGAATCACATATTCGCATAACTACCAACATTATCAGTGCCAGACCTACACGTATCGAGCTTGATGTTCAGCCCAGTGATACTGTATGTGCCGGAGACACTTTACGGGCTATTTCATCCGTATATGATCAGGATGGGAATCTCAGGGCAGATTTCAGTGACAGCACTACCTGGAGATTTATAAACGCACGGGGAAATGCGTTATCCACTCTTTTCCCCACAAGAGGAAGAACTGTCAGATTCGCACCCACAGAGGCATGGACCGACCCTGTTCTCATAGAGGGCACTGTATCGATCGGAGGAACAGTTGTCAGAGACACTATCAGGGTTTATGTAAAAGGCTGTTATCCAGACCACCTGGTTATTGAAGCAACACCCACCCCCACGGGAGACCAGCTTCGAAATGACAGTCCGCTCGATGTCCTTCGTATCCGCTCAGACCAGGTTTCAGGAAATGCTTACGCAGTTATTCGTGACAAATTTGGAAACTTCGTTCCCACAGCATCAAGAAGCGCCAGTTGGAATGTTACCTCAGGATCGGCAATAATCGATGTTGAGGCTGGAAACCAGTTTATCGGCCAGGGTATAGTGACCAAGAAGG
>DAOTAZ010000413.1:0-3255 GCA_035382965.1 Chitinispirillaceae bacterium
GGCAAAAAGCAGACTGAATATCTCTTTCTTGATTCTTACAGTCAGGAGATCCTTGAATTCATCCAGATCGTTTTCAACCTTTTCCACCTTGTGATTGAAATAATTGTAAAAGAAAAGAGCCGGAATAGCCACCATAAGACCAGCTATAGTAGTTATCAGTGCCTCTGCAATACCAGGCGCTACCACCGGAAGACTTGCCGAGCCCTGATTACCTATTTCATAAAAGGAATTCATGATACCCCATACTGTTCCCAGAAGTCCCAGAAAAGGCGCTATGGCACTTGTCATTGCCAGCATCAGAACACCCTTATCCAGGGGTGTCAAAAGTGATATAAGAGTACTTTCCAGACGATCTGCAGCCATACTGAACTGATTCTGCAGGAAAAATGACCAGTCCTTTACACCTTTGTGAGAACGGGAATCATCGAGAATACGCTTGTATTCAAATGTACCGGTTTTTGCGAGGTGCCCCATCAGAGACTCTTTAAGTTTACTGTCCAGATTCTCTACCTCAGAGAGTCGGCCAAGAGAATCCCACCTGCGGCGAAACAATCTGTTCCCCTTGTTCACCTTGTTTAGCACATAGAGACGGCTGAAAATAATCGCCCAGGAGACAAAAGATAAAACAATCAGGAGAACTATGATCAATCGTCCCATCCATCCGGAACGGATAATCATGTCAATAACCGGAGTTGCATTCATGCGCAATTTTCCTTTCCATTATCGATTTTCAGGGGATTCCCCGTATACCATATAAATATCAAAATTACTTCCTGAAGGGAAAACAAGTCAAAGCGAATTCCACATTATCCGGAAACGCGGTCTGAACAGAGAAGCAGCAGGATTATTATCCGCTCAGCTACGGATATCTTCAGGAAGATCTTTACCGGAAGCGGCCTCTACGGCCATACGGTCACATCGTTCATTTTCAGGATGTCCCTGATGCCCACGCACCCATTCAAAATGGACTTTATGCTTTGAGAGCAGAGTCAGAAGCCTGTCCCAGAGATCAGGGTTGAGTGCTTTTTCTCCCTTGCCACGCATCCATCCCCTTGACTTCCATTTAACAGCCCACCCCTTTTCGACCGCATTGACAAGGTACTGCGAATCAGTAACGATGGTAACTTCACAGGGCTCTTTCAGGGCTTCCAATCCCTTGATAGCACCCATCAGTTCCATTCTGTTGTTGGTGGTATTCCTGAATCCCCCTTTTAACTCTTTTTCAACACCATTATATCTCAGGATCACCCCATAACCACCCGGCCCGGGATTCCCGGAACAGGCACCATCCGTAAAAATCGTCACACTTTTCATTTCAGTACCTGATAGCCAGAGATACCCCGGCTCTCTGAAAAGTATAGTCCTGTTTAAGGTGTTCCCTTGTAATCAACTGCCATTTTGAGTAACCATAAGAGACATCAAATGAAAATGACGATCCTGAATAACCGATTCCTGCAGTAAACTGGCTTTTGTTTTTACCCACACTGACCCCGCCATCGGACCAGTTGATTTTATCCTTTCCATACTTTACTGCGTAACTGTGAAGATCCACTTCGTCGATCGAGAACCCCGTTCTCACCAATAAAGGCAGCACTACTACCGGAACCTCTATTCCAACTCCACCACCCACCTTGTAATGCCCTGCCTGGCTGCTTGATGGAATATCCTGAGAGGGGAAAACAAAATCGAATGGAAGTTTTACACGCCCTTCTGCTGTGACTGAAATAAACGGCAGAGTAAGACCCAGTCCTGCTGCTGCTGAATATGAGGAGTACATTTTTCCTTTGTATATTGTATCCAGGTCAGAAAATCTTTCTGTAAAAGCAATAACCTGGGGAATTGAGAACCTCATTCCGGCACTGAATTTATCTGTCTGATACAACAGACCACCCCTCAGATCAAATCCTACATATCTTCCTTCCAGTGCCCATTCATAAGAATCGAAGGTAAAGCGATTTACCGTACTGTCAAAAGAATAGTTCGCATTTTCTTTCCCTGTGATAAGCGAGATTGTTGCTCCTGCAGAAAGTGATGGAGCGACCTGGAGGCCAAAGCCGCCGCTCCAGAATCTGAGCCCTCCGGAGGTTTTGAACCGGTTTTCAAATGAAATGTTATCTCCATCTAAAGTATAGGAACCAGAATAATCAGATATGTCATCAAACAGTACCGGACTATAGTAAGCGGCTGCAATAGTGAGTCCACCCCTTGAAGCAGGCACTGAGATCATAAAACCCAGGGTATTAAGCCTGAATCTCCTTATATCCTCACTGGTTTTATCGCCAAAGAATTCTGAAATGCTGCTGAAATCATGTCCGTCAAGCCCAATCTGAAATTCCCGCACAGGTAAAAAGGAAAGCGCAGCAGGATTCCAGTAAAGTGCCGACATATCATTTGACAAAGCCACAACATTACCGGAGAGAGAAAGTGCGCGCACCCCCACTCCCACCTCCTGCATCGGACGAATCACAGCCCCATCATCGGATTCCTGGGCGCCCAGTGGAAGAAACACAGTAAAAATCAATGACAAAATAGAAATGTTTTTTTTCATTATTACCAGCTCCTTGGATTTCTTCTGCCAGACCGGGGAGAATCCTGATTGGAATCTTTTGCCGGCTCCGGATTGTAAACTGAAGCCGGTTTTTGCTCAGGTTCCTGAACCGGAGGATCAGAGATTACTTTTTTCTGAGGCTCACTGACGGGCTGTTCCACCTTTTTTTCGGGAACTGGAATCCCTGAACTCCTTGTCCGTGGAACAACACTTTTTCCGGGACTAACACTCTCCTGTTTATTCTCTCCTGTTTTCTTTAACTGATCACCAGTGGTTTCGGTGATTTTCCCCGATGAAATACCGCTGGATCTCTCCCTGGGGGCAGATCCTGGAGAAACAGGTGTACTTCCACCCGGTTTTCCACCGTAATAATGGTGATTATGACTGTTGTAATATCTGCAGCATCCGCAAGCACGGTCATAATAGTAGTATCTTGGACAGCGGTTATAATCAAACCAGTAGGGATCGCTTCTGTACCACCATGGAGTGCGATTATATAGAAACCAGTTCTGGTGGTAGTACGATTCATAACATCTCAGGCGGGGATAGCCCAGAAGATCCCTTTCCCAGAAACAATGCTCCCTCTCTTTTACAACAATTGTATCAACTCTGGAAGCGGCTATTGTGCTGTCGGAAGCAGAGTCAGGAGATGAAAACTGCTCCTGAGGACGATAATAGGGATCAAGTGTGGAGAACTGTGTATAACA
>DAOTAZ010000414.1:0-3229 GCA_035382965.1 Chitinispirillaceae bacterium
CACTCCCTGTCTTCCTTACCCAGAAACAGACCGAGGAGATAAAAACCCCTTCGGAGAATAAGTTTGAAACCCTGCGAAATTTTACGGTAATGGAGTTTTTTTATGGAAGTGGAATACGTCTTTCTGAACTTCATGGTTTGAATTTCGATTCAGTAGACATGCGGGGAGAAACTGTAAGAGTGCTGGGAAAGGGGAAAAAGGAACGCATAGTACCTCTTACTTCATCTGCTGTAGAAGCACTCCGGAAATATTCCCGGTTCTATCCGGCTGAAGTGACTTCTTCCAGTCCGATTTTCATCAATAAAGAGGGTAAGCGCTTGTCCCGAAGGCAGATAGAGCGAATTGTGGAAAAGGGACTTCTGGGTGTGAGCACGCAGAAAAAACGAAGCCCTCATGTTCTCCGTCACTCATTTGCAACGCATCTGATGGATTCCGGGGCGGATATACGTGCCGTAAAAGAACTCCTCGGCCACTCATCACTTAACACTACCCAGATCTATACTCATGTTTCACGGGAACACCTTCTGCGTGTATACCGGCAGGCACATCCCAGGGCTGAGAAGGGGCAGGAAAGTCGAACTTGAAATAAATCATTTGTCACTAAATTGATGGGATATATTATAATAGTAGTAGTTCAACTAATAAACTGAACTTAAAATATCAGAGGAAGCGAAAATGGAATCTCCAGAACTGATTCGGAAGCTGCTGCTTTCGGTACTCTTTGTCTCATCGGCGGTCTACTCTCAGCAATACCCGCCGGTTATATGGGTACCGGTAACCTTCTACGACTTTCATTCTGACCGTTCAAACCCTGAATTCGAGCAACGGCACCAGGGAGGACCACGCACAGGTATGGTTGCAAACCAGTTGGGTCCGGACGGGAAGCCGCAACTCGGTCCTACTCCCTATTTGAATTATGGGATAGCCAATTGGTTTAAGCCCTGGGTCCCGGGAGATTTTACTTATCCCCGCTATGAACCCAGAGCGGCTCCCGGAGAAGTTTTCCGTGGAGGTGACAACTGGAAACTTGAATATCAGCAGAATGTCATTTACATGGGCATGGCAACCGCTGATCATGATACATCGTTTAAAAACATAGTGATCCATGATTCCCTTCCATTCACCCATATCGGCAACGGGCAATATGAATACCGCAACGATGCTTTTTTCCCGCTCGACAGGAGAGGGTTTGGAAATGAATGGAACCATGAGAAAGGAAACCCGGATCAGCATAACAATGTCGATCATAATTACTCTTTCACAATGGAACTGCATTGTAACTTTATCAAACAACCCGGGCTTACTTTCACTTTCAGGGGTGATGATGATGTATGGGTGTTTGTCAATAATACACTGCAAATGGATCTGGGGGGAATACACGAAGCAGTCGACGGGCATATAAATCTGGACAATATATCAGGACTGGTAAACGGGCGTGCTTACACTCTCGATGTATTTTACGCGGAGAGGCACTCTGCTGAATCACATATCTGGATCACTACAAACATCATTTCCGCACCATCCAATCTCCGCCTTTACAAACAACCAGGGGCACCTGATGTAGGATCGAATAAACCTATAGGTTCCTATGATTCAGTGAGCATCGGTCAGCCATATACTCTCTACGGGCACGTGTTTGACAGTACCGGAACCTGGCGTCCTGAGTACGATGATCAGATCACATGGGAAATTACCTCCGGGGGAATACTGAGCTCGAGCAAAGGAGCCAGTACTGTTTTCACCCCAACACAACCTGGAACTTACACACTTACAGCCCGGTTCAAAGATCCTGACAACCCGTCCAAAGAATCTGTCAGCACAGTTACTTTGTATGTAAAATCAGGCTCTTATCCCCCTCCATTCACACTGAAACTCTACAGTCAACCAGGCGATCCGAACTCTCTTGTCCCGCTCAGCGGAACAGATGAAGTGGTTGCCGGAAATATTTACACTGTGTATGGTCATGTGTTTGACACCGCGGGTACCTGGATGAGCGAATATGACCAGTATATCAAATGGAGAGTTGTGGAAGTAAACACAGGAGTCGTACCCACACCTGATGCCGGTGTAAGTACTTCCATAAAACCCACTATTGCAGGAGTAATCACTCTCCAGGCTTCATTTGCCGATCCAACAAACCTTTCCCGTCCACCCTCAGAAACCAGACTTTCTATCACGGTTAAAGCTGGTGCAGAGCACCATATCGACATTCAACCTGATTCCGTAATAGTCAGTTATAATTCTGATGACAATTTCGATGAATTGATTTTCGGGAATAACGAAAACAACGCCATAGTTTTCGCGGTTGTAAGAGACCAGTTCGGCAATTTCATCCGCTATGCCAATAATGCAAGCTGGCGAATTGACAATACGCTGGTAGCAGACATAACATCATATCATGGCAGAAGCACCGTTGTGGTAAAACAGCAGACAGGAATCGGTGAGGAGACAATTCTTATCGCTTACGAACAGGGTCTGATTCCGGACACTATCAAAGTGGGAAGTGTGGGTAATTCAGCCGCAATCGCCTGGCCCAACCCATTTACACCCGGTGTCAGTAAACTTCCCGGCCTGGGCACTGGTAACAGTAAAGTATACGAATTCTACCAGAATGTCCTTCAGCCTTTTGCCGACAAGCCTTTCGGGATACTCATCGGTATAGAAACACCCAGGCCCCTTGTGCCTGTGAATCCGAAAGAGGCCTCCAACCCGCAGGCCTCTTATGCGCATGTAAATGTTTACGATGCTGTCGGGAACCTTGTGGCCACATCACGTTCAGGACGCAAAGATCTCAGGGTGGTACGGGCACAGACATCACGCACTTTCGGTATTGTCTGGAACGGCACCAATGAGAAAGGCAGGACTGTGGGCGGTGGCACTTATCTCTTTGATATCAAGGGGAAGCAGACTGACGGCAAACCGTTTGTTAAGAAGATGAAAGTAGCTGTTACAAGAGAAGCAAAATAGACCTGCAGGACAGGAACCGCTCAGAGAAGCGGTTCCTGTCTGATTTCCTGCAATTACAACTCCTTATTCATCCCGCATTTACCCGGACCCTTCTGCCATTTCCCTTTGTGACCGTCCATCATGCCTTTTTTATCAAGCAGTTCTTTGTTGACTATCTTTGAGAACTGTTCTGCTGTAAGAACCTTTTTTACTTTCAGCAGTTGCTCATGACGAGCCCTGGACATCTCCTTGTGCAGCTTTCCAAGTTCATCTGCATAGGAAT
>DAOTAZ010000415.1:0-3215 GCA_035382965.1 Chitinispirillaceae bacterium
CCAGACTGGTGGACAGACCAATACGGCCTCTGTTCCCCAAACAGTATCGCAATGAGGTACAGATAATCTGTACTGTTATTTCAGCAGACGACATTTATGATGCAGATGTCATGGCTATTACTGCCGCATCCTGTGCGCTCTCCATCTCAGATATTCCATTTAAGGAACCGGTGGCAGGTGTGAGGGTCGGGATGGTTAACGGGAACCTTAAGGTTTTTCCCTCCCTTGCCGAAACCGAAACCGGAAGTCTTGACATGGTAGTAGCAGGTACAGAGGATTCGATCATGATGGTTGAAGGCGGTGCATCGGAACTCCCGGAAGAAAAGCTTATCGAGGCACTGGCTCTTGCACATCAGGAAATCAAAAAGATTGTGGCCCTGCAGAAAGAGCTGATCGCTCAGGCCCGTAAAACTGCACCGGTAGAAGTGCCGGAAGAAGAGATCAATCCGGAACTGTTTGAGGCTGTCAACAACCTGGTGAAGGATCGTATTCATGAGATCAGTTTCCGTGGTGACAAGAAAGCACGGTACGGCGGACTTAAGGAACTCCTCGATGAGGTGAAGGCCGCTCTGGCCGAGCGTTTCCCGGAATCTGAACAGCAGATAGCCTCTGTTTTCTCCGAAATCGAACGCAATGATATCCGCCGCACCATTCTCGAAGAGAAAACCCGTATCGGCGGACGGTCACTCGATGAGATACGGAATATCACCTGTGAACTCGATATCCTTCCCCGCGCACATGGTTCCGCCCTCTTTACCAGGGGAGAAACCCAGGCTCTGGTCACTACAACGCTGGGAACAAAGCTCGACGAACAGCATATCGACAGTATTCAGGGCGAATATGATAAATCATACATGCTGCACTATAACTTTCCTCCCTTCTCCGTTGGTGAGGTAAAAAGACTCGGATCTGTGAGCAGGCGTGAGGTCGGCCATGGACATCTGGCCGAGAGATCTCTTGCACCGGTTCTTCCGGATGAAAAGAGTTTTCCCTATACTATCCGGGTTGTATCTGAAATCATGGAATCAAACGGTTCATCCTCCATGGCCTCGGTCTGTGGTTCATCCCTGTCGCTTATGGCCGCCGGTGTTCCTGTAAAAAGCCATGTGGCCGGTGTGGCAATGGGGCTTATAAAAGAGGGTGACAATTACGCTATCCTTACAGATATTCTGGGTACAGAGGATCATATCGGAGACATGGATTTTAAAATCGCCGGTACCAGAGATGGTGTAACAGCTATTCAGATGGATATTAAAATCCATGGGATTACATCAGAGATAATGAAAGAGGCTCTGGAAAAAGCCAGAATTGCACGGATGAAAATTATTGACATAATGGAAAGTGCAATACCGCAGTCACGCAAAGAGCTCTCAGCTTATGCCCCACGCATAAGCACCATAACAATTGATAAGGAAAAAATCCGGGAAGTCATAGGACCAAGCGGAAAAGTAGTGCGTGAAATCCAGGAAACAACAGGCACTACAATCTTTATCGAAGATGATGGTACGATACAGATCGCAGCGGTCAATAAAGAGCAGCGTGATGCCGCTCTGAATAAGATAAAAGGCATAGTTGCTGAACCGGAACTTGGTGCGGTTTACGATGCTGTTGTGAAGACGGTTGTGGATTTCGGAGCGTTTGTGGAATTTCTGCCTGGTAAAGAGGGACTGATTCACATTTCAGAACTCGACAAAACCAGGGTGGAAAAAGTCGAAGATGTCCTCAATGTGGGTGACAAGGTTCGTGTTAAACTGATCGGCTTTGATCGTTTCGGCAAAGTGAAACTGAGCCGCAAAGCTCTTCTCTAAGGTAAATATTTCAAGTCTGACGGGGTTGCCTTCATGGCAGCCCCGTTTTTATTTGGGAAAAATGTATGAATCAAATAGCAGTAAAACGACTCGACCACGCTTCAGACATCCCTCTACCCCGCCGGATGACTCCGGGATCGAGCGGATGTGATATCTGTGCAGCAGTGGAAAGCGATCTGGTGATCGAACCCGGATCAAGGGCACTTATCCCCACAGGTTTCTGCTTTGAGATTCCACAGGGTATGGAGGTTCAGGTCAGGCCAAGAAGCGGCCTTGCATTCAAATTCGGAGTCACTGTACTCAATACCCCAGGAACTATCGATGCTGATTACAGGGGAGAAGTTAAAATCATACTGGCCAATTTTGGAGATCAACCCTTTACAGTCAAAAGGGGTGACCGGGTAGCCCAGGTTGTGCCCATGTCAGTTGCTGCGAATGCTGAATTTATCGAGAAGGATGATATAGCCCTGACAGAGCGGGGAGCAGGCGGTTTCGGCCATACCGGAGTTTAATCTCTCTATTATACCCTTCCCCGGATAAATCCCTCTACTTTCGTATTGTAAAAGGATTTAAGCTCCGAGTGAATCCTGGAGTCAAGCGGCTGCATTGAGCTTGCAAGTGCATTTGATTTTACCTGTCCTGTCTTTGATGCACCGGGAATAGTTGTGCTCACCTCAGGGTGATCCAGTATCCATCGTAATGCAAACTGAGCCATATTCATCGAGGCGGGAACCAGAGATCTTATCTGTCCGGCGAGATCAACGCCGTATTCAAATTCAAGACCTGAGAAGGTCTCCCCCACACTGAAAGCAGCTCCATCACGGTTGTAGCTGCGATGATCCGATTCAGCGAATTTATAATCTTTCGTAAATTTACCGCTCAGAAGTCCGCTTGCCAGAGGAAGGCGAATAATAAGAGCCACTTTCTTTTCCGCGGCTTTGCTGAAAATCTCCTCTGGTTTCTGTCGGAACACATTGAAGATTATCTGTAAAGAGGTAAGATCATTCTGGCGCATGCAAGTTTGCGCCTCGCTGATTGTCTCTACGCTTGCCCCGAAAAACCGGATCTTACCCTCCTGACGAAGTACCCGAAGCCAGTCAAAAACCTCCCCTGATTCCAGATAACTTCCGGGAATACAGTGTAACTGGATAAGGTCGATGGTGTCTCTGCGGAGTCTTCTGAGGGAGTTCTCTACACATCTGCGAAAGAGTTCAAGAGAGTACTTGTCGGGATATCCCTCAAGACGACCCAGTTTGCTGGCGATAAACACATCTTTTCTGTCACTCAGAAAACCGCCTATAATCGACTCACTCCTCCCGGCACCGTAACAATCGGCAGTGTCGAAAAAGTTTATACCCTGCTCAAGGGCCTCATTAAGTATTGATCCTGCATCAGTCTCTGAAATAT
>DAOTAZ010000416.1:0-3207 GCA_035382965.1 Chitinispirillaceae bacterium
AATTTACTCAGGATTTAAGTTTAAGGCTGTTTGAATTTGGCTCCTGAAATCTGAACCTGGGTATTGTTTAACAGTCTCTCTCATTTCAAGGAGGTTTTGTGAAACGCTATATCTGTAACGCATGTGGTTATGTGTATGATCCGGAAACAGGTGATCCCGACAGCGGGATAGCTCCTGGAACAGCCTTTGAAGATCTCCCTGATGACTGGGTATGTCCTCAGTGTGGTGTTGGCAAAGATGAGTTTTCACCGGAAGACTGAAACTATCAACAACCAGGATCATTTTGAACCTTAATCGTTGTGCAATCGTCATTATCGGAGCATCGGGAGACCTTGCCAGGCGCAAGCTGCTCCCGGCTCTTGATGCCCTCTTTAAAGCGGGTAAACTCGGAAGAGACTGCCTCATTGTCGGATCGGGAAGGACCCACTACACCGATGAAAAATTCAGGCAACGGTTCGATGTCTCCGATGAGTTCAGGAAGATTCTTTTCTATCATCAGTATATCCCCGGTCTCCGTGAATTCCTGACCTCAAAAGGGAGCTTCTCCAAAGTGGTTTTCTTTCTCGCCCAGCCCCCACTTGCCTACGGTCCCACCGCAAGGGAACTGGCCGCAGAGGGTTTTGGCAGGGAGGCATCGATAATTATAGAGAAACCCTTTGGCTACGATTTTGCCTCCGCACGAGCCCTCAACAGCGAACTTGTATCCTGCTTCGATGAATCGCAGATTTTCAGGATCGATCACTATCTGGCAAAAGAAGCGGTTCAGAATATAATGGTTTTCCGTTTCGCCAATCAGATCTTCTCATCTGTCTGGAACAGCAGGTATGTTGAATCGATTCAGATAAGCGCTCTGGAGAGGGCAAGGGTTGATGAGAGGGGAGCTTATTTTGACACAGCCGGAATAGTCAGGGATATGATCCAGAATCATCTTCTGCAGTTGCTCTGTCTTGTTACCATGGAGGCGCCGGTAAGCCTTGACCCCGATGACATAAGGCATCAGAAGGTCTGTGTTCTGCGCTCATTGAAAGTGGAGGAGTACAGATTTCATCAGTACCAGGGCTATTGCGAGGAAAAGGGTGTCAGCAGATCATCTGAAACTGAGACTTTCGCAGAACTGAAACTCTCTATCAACAATCTTCGCTGGGCAAGAACGCCGGTTTATATCAGGTCCGGAAAAGCGGTTCACCGCAGCGGTACCGAAATCGGTATCCGCTTCCATACTCTTCCAAAGATTCTTTTTAATAAAGACGGCACTATTCCCCCAAACCAGATTATCTTCAAGATTCAGCCGGCAGAGGGAATAATAGTGGATATTTCCACAAAAGAGCCTGGAACGGATGAGCAGATCACACAGAGCTACATGAACTTCTGCTACAGGGATTCTTTCCAGAGCGCCTCCCCTGAGGCCTACCAGCGCCTTCTTTTAGATGCCCTGAGGGGGGACCATACTCTCTTTGTCAGCGCTGCAGAAACTGAGCACGCCTGGCTTGTACTCAAAGATATTATCAATAAAGACAGTCAATTTACATACACACCAGGGAAACTTCCCGAAAGCAAATTAGATGTGAACTGGATCGATTTCGATAAATATGCTCATCTCTGCTCTTGATTTTTACGAGGGTACGAGGGTACGAGGGTACGAGGGTACGACAGCACGACAGCACGACAGCACGACAATATAATCCTACGTCTTCTGCGGGCTGGAACCAGGGTGAGACCTTCACCTTATCTCTTTATATTCAATCATCATACTCTGTAATCTGTGTAAAAAAGAACCAATGCTGTCGTACACATTTTGTGTACTGAAAAACTTATTTCCTGTATTTTCCTGTCTTAGAATTATTAAATTTCATCTATTAGATACAACCACAGGAGACAGTTATGGTAAAAACATCATGCTGGCTGGTGATTTCCGGATGCATAATGATGCTTCTGGCTCAATCGGTGGAAGCACCCTATGAAGTCGGTACCTGGCAGGGATTCCGTTCTGCTGCGGTAACCTATACTTTTGATGATCAGTGCGCAAATCAGTTTTCAGCAGCGGTACCGCTTTTTGATGCCAGAGGTTTCAAGGCTACATTCTATCCGGTTATCAACTGGGGGGTTAACTGGAATACACTGAGACAGCTTGTGGCTAATGGTCATGAGGTTGGAAGCCATACCATGTCCCATGCCGATCTCTCCAAAACTCAATCTCAAAACGAGGAGAATGAGCTGAGAGAATCAAAAAATGAGATTGACAAGCAAATACCCGGTAACCAGTGTATTACAATAGCTTATCCTTACTGCAGTATCGGTACAGTTGGAATAATCAGCAAGTACTACATCGCAGGAAGAACTTGTCAGGGGCAGATTGAATCGAAAACTCCTAATAACTTTTACAGTATCAGCTCTATCACCTGCGGCTCCACGGGAGGAATAAATTCAACAGACAGTCTCAACAAAAAAGTCAATGAGGCTGCGAATTCCAACGGATGGTGTGTTTTTCTGGTGCACGAGGTAAACAACGGCAGCGGATATTCACCCATTGCAGCATCAGCGATAGAAGGTAACCTCAATTATCTCAGCCAGAACAAAAGTAAATTCTGGGTCTCTACATTCAGCAATGTTGTTCGTTACATAAAAGAGAGAAACGCTGTTCAGGTAAAAAGTGTTCCATCTGAGACAAACAGTTTCATCCTCAGAGTCACCGATAACCTTCCGGATTCAATTTACAATTATCCGATCACGATCCGCAGACCAATTCCCGCGAACTGGGATACGGTTTTTGTAAAACAGGATGAGGTCACAATCGAGTCCTCTGTAATAACAGTAAACGGAAACAGATATGTAATGTTCGATGCAGTGCCTGATAAAGGTGATGTAGTAATAGCCCCGGCCTTGACACCGGTTCAGAATAAGCTCTACAGCAATGAGAGTCCCGCATCCAGTTTTGTAAAAAGGATGGCAAATGGTCTTCAGATAGATACAAGATCTTTTTCAGGTTCCAGACTGAAAGTGAACATTACAGGACTTGACGGGAAAATAATCAGAACATATTCAATTGATAAGGAAAGTGCCGGGAAGATTCTCCTGCCACAGAGTAAACTGGAACGGTCATCTTTCATTGTGCAGGTTACAGACGGCAGAAAAACAGCTTCGCAGATGTGCATTTCTGTCAATTAAAGTCTGTAACTGAATCTTCCGGCCAGAATGGCAAGTCTTTAT
>DAOTAZ010000417.1:0-3191 GCA_035382965.1 Chitinispirillaceae bacterium
GATCAGGTTCTTCAGACCGATACCGCGATTTTTGCAACCAGGTCTCTTCTCTCCACCAAAGGCAGTAAATATGCACAGTTATCCGGAAGTATAACAGGGCAGAAAACCGATTCAAAATGGACACTGCCCGGAACAATATCACCGGATCACGGTATCATTGAGGAAATAAGAGAAATTGCGGATGGAAAGATTATACGTACACTGGGGTCGGGAGGCATGGCCGATGTGTATCTGGTGTGGAACCCGCGCCTTGAACTCTATCGTGCTGTCAAAGTGATCAAACCCGGGCAGTCCGAAACATTCAAAACCAGGTTTGAGACTGAACTGCGAATCTTCTCCAAACTTGACCATCCAAACATTGTCCATTGTTACGGCGTGGGAGACTGGCATTCACTGCCCTGTCTGGAGATGGAATTTGTAAATGGAGCATCCACAGATGAAATACTGAAGAAGTGTGAACTGTTCTCTGTGGAACAGGCACTCGCAATAGGTATACAGGTCGCAAAAGCCCTTCACTACGCACACAATCAGACTATTACTATTTACGGGAAGACCTGCAAAGGGATAGTTCATCGCGACCTCAAACCCGCAAACATAATTCTCAGCCGAAACGGACGCGTTAAGCTGACTGATTTCGGCATTGCCAGACCTCTTGATGTCTCCCTGAACACAGTTGAGTTCGGCAATGTTGTCGGTACTCTTCCATACCTGGCACCTGAACAGTTCAGCAGCACAGAACTGACATGCAAAACCGATATCTATGCCCTTGGGGCAACACTTTACGAATTTATATCCGGTGAGAGGGCATTTCCTCAGACTGAGATCCCGGCTCTTGTAACAGCCAAAAACTGTGGAGACTATAAACCTCTGGAAAGTCTGGTGAAAATTTCTCCCGAAGTTTCAGGAGTGATTGACAAGGCGCTCTCTGTCGACCCGTCCAGAAGATACAGTTCGGCAAATGCTTTCCGAGTTGATCTGGAGAGAGCTTTCTTCAGCCTGGCCGGTAACGACGGCTACAGGCACCTTTCTCAGCTTGTAAAGAGATTCTGGAACTGACAACATCTGAGGCCACCGTGAGCTTCATCTACCTGCAAATGACCGGCAGTAACGGTCAGAAATATCTTCTTCCCGATGGTGTGACCGGTATCGGACGGAACAGCCAGAATAGTATCCAGATTGACACATCGTATAAAAATGTCTCAGGACACCACGCAATCATTTACAAAACGGCACAGCGGATAATAATTCAGGATTTGCAAAGCACAAATGGAACATTCGTCAATGGGAAAAGAATAACTGAGCAGGAACTTCAGATCAATGATGAACTGGGACTGGGAATGACCGGACCCAGATTTAAACTCATCGAATCTCAGTACCCTCCAGGATGCGAAGAAGCAGAAGAGATTACATTTCCAGCTGACCAGCCATCCCCGTCTGTTGAATCTCCTGAAGAGCAACTTGTCTCCATGACCGGAGAGATCGAATATAAAATTCTTAAAAAGGAACTTGCTTCTGAGGACATGCGAAAGTTGCTCGATAACCGTAAACGCCTTTCCAGAATTATTGAACGCGGCAGAATCGGCCAGACTCAATCCATTCTCCTGAAATCCGCTTTTCTCGCCGCAAATTCCGGAAGAAAAAAACTGCTTTACATTTTCTCGACAGTTCTTATTGTGGCAGCAGTGCTTATATCCTTTTTCGCTATAAGAGCACACCAGTACAAAACACTTCTCGATGAGGCAAAAGCGCTGAAAACCGAGATAGCAATGTACGATAAGAAAATATCTGAAATCAAGAAAGGACCCGGAAACAGAGAGAGACTGGAAAAACTGATCTCCGATATAGAAACCAAACAGAAAGCACTCTCGACACTGAGAAACCGCTTTGATGACCATGATTTTCAGGGTTATTATTCTGATCCCCTGGAGAGAAAAATCGATGATATCCTGAAAAGATACGGAGAAACGGATTATTTCATACCCGAAGAGATGGTTGAAAGGGTAAGATATCACATCGATGTCTTTACTGGAGCACAAAAGAATCTTATCCGGAAATTTATGAAACGCAGAGATCTTTTCTTCCCGATGATCCACAGGATATTCAGCGAGAAAAAACTGCCCACAGAACTGGCTTATATCGCGATGCTCGAGAGCGGATTTGATCCTCTGGCAACCAGCTCAGCAGGTGCAAGAGGAATCTGGCAGCTTATGCCAAACACTGCACGGCGTTTCGGGCTCATAGTCAATGACACCCTTGACCAACGCACAGATCCTGAAAAGTCCACTCTGGCAGCGGCTGAATATTTCCGGGAACTGATCGGAATCTTCGGATCAAAAAGCTCTGTCATGCTTTGCATGGCTGCCTACAATGCCGGAGAGAGAAGAATCATGAACGCACTCAGAAAAATAGAGGATCCCCTCAGAAACAGAGACTTCTGGTACATTTACAGAATGGGAATACTGACGGAAGAAACAAATGAGTACATCCCAAGGGTCATAGCATTGATGATAATTTCGGAGAATCCGGAGGAATACAACTTACTGTGATTTTGTGAGATGATACTTTCAGTTTGAAAGGCTATTCCCCGAGGTCTCGTTAAAATGATAAACCAACCTTTTGCTTATCCCGAAAGTAATCCTTTTCGATACCGATTCCGATGCCGATACCGATATCGATTTGGGAAACAAACGGTAGAGGAGAAACGTATATTTTGATCGGAAAACAAACAATTATATCTGACAAGAACTATGGCTGAAAACGTCTGCTCCTGTTCATACCTCTCAGATAAGGACTGGGAAAACCGTATAGAACGAATCGATGAAGCGGCACGGAGCTGTGCTCTCTGCCCCCGCCTCTGCGGAATCAACAGATTCGAAAACCGAAAAGGATACTGCGGCGCACCGGGAGAGCTGGTGATTTCAAGCATCTTTCCTCATCATGGCGAGGAACCGCCAATCTCTGGTACAAGAGGTTCGGGCACGATTTTCTTCTCACACTGCTCATTGAGATGCTGTTTTTGCCAAAACTATCAGATTTCCCAGGAAAATGAGGGCAGTGTTTATTCCATAAACGATCTCGCGAAAAAGATGATCCATTTGCAGGAGCTTGGATGCCATAATATCAATCTTGTCACTGCGACTCATTTTCTGCCATGGATAGTGCGCGCTTTACGTATCGCAGCCGCAGATGGC
>DAOTAZ010000418.1:0-3181 GCA_035382965.1 Chitinispirillaceae bacterium
TAAAGTGAGTATTTCTTCACCCATCATATTTTCAAGATAGATATCCGGTTCTTCTGCAAGACGATTGGCTTTTGCGGAAATACTGTTTCCAGCATTGGCAGGAAAATGGCCGGAAGAGAGAATTGTGAAGGATGAATCAGTGAGCTCGAGGACCGAGAAGCCCATCGGTCCGATAAATTTCACTGAGGTCTGAGTTATATCCGGTGATGAGCGGTCGTTTTCCACTAACAGACGCAGAGAAAAGTTCCGATCCTCAGATACTGCTTTGGTAAAGGAATTCAGCCGTGATGTAATAGAACGGGTTATTTCTGTCAGGTTTTTCTTCACCGCCTGTTCAGCGAGAGAAAGGTTCTCAAGATCTCTTTTGATCTCCATTTTCTCTTTGAAATCCTGGAAAAGAAAAAATGCTGCTGCAGTGCAGATGATAAATGTAACCAGAGCAGTTATCAGATACTTCATCTTTAACCCTTGATATAAAGATTTGTTGCCAGATTGAAGAAAATACTACAAGTACAACTATGTTCGAAACGGCAAGTTTATTGAAGTAACGATTGACCGAACCGGAACTATTGTATATCCACTATATCGGCCAGCCCCTTTTCATCAAAATACAGCTCCTGTGAGCTGTAGATCCAGCATTCTCTCTGAATCCCTTTGTTTTCTTTCCGGACTCTTGAAAGTGGTTCTCCCCAGCTCAGAAACACCTGCTCTCTGGTCATCTCTACCACTATTCTGTGGTTATTGATCAGCTCCCACATTTCTGGGGACCATGAGTGTTCGACTGATGGATCATTTTCCAGAATATCATCACCCCAGGCATCTATGTTTCTTATCTGATCGCTTAATGTGTTTGTCCAACTGTAACGGACCGGAATAAAACCTTTTCTGTTTCCAGATGCTTCTACTATCAACCATATAGGGTTAACAGGAAGCGGTGATGTACCCCATCGGACATCAATCACTTTGAGAGAATCCTGTATCCTGACTTTCATGCTGCTGAAACCACTTCCGTTTTCAAGAATGGTTGAGATGACTCCTTTTCTGGAAAAAACATATTTTCCCATCCATCGTTTTCTGGCCATCTCCAGGTCGTTCTCCAGTGCGATCTCCTTTATGGCACCCTTATGGGTCCTGGCATAGATCACCATATTCGTATTTTCATCAATGAAAGTAACCAGCCATTCATCTGAAATCTGTTCCACATCTGTGACTCTCAGCACATGTCCCTTGAATTTATCATAGCGTAATCTGTGATTCGGTCTGGTCCATACCGTATCAGCCTGACTTGTACAACTGTCCAGTTGCCTGCATGTGTATAGTTCGTACCCGTGCTGGGAGAAAAGCTTCTGCTTATCGAGCAGGACAAACCGGTTTCCTGGCCAGTTTTGAACAGAAAGGATATTGGGTGACTGTGACTGGGGGAGAGGCTTCTCAACAGATACCGTAGTACCTTTAATTTGTGTAAGAGTATCGGAAACTGCTCTGTCCTGAGGTTCCAGATAGTTTCTGACAGGAGCCGTGCAATACATGCTTCCGGTCAACAGCAGAAGAACAGCAAGTTTTCTCATCGAGTCCTCCAGAAAAAGCAAGTATACACAAATACCTTATGTGCAGAGGTGGTGTCAATGCTATAGATGAGCAGTTGATAGGGAGGGAAAAAGGGAATTATTAAATCAGCTTTTCTTTGATAGAGGGTTTTGGCATAAATATTGCAAATCTTCTGATTAAATTTATTTTTACCTTTTTTAACGGAAAAATTACACTCCTGGAGGTATTCATGAAGAAGTGTCTGTTGGTTTTTCTTCTTTTGGGGCTTTATCTGCCGGCTTCTCCCCAGGACAGATTTTACGGAATAAAAGGAGGTCTGTCGCTTTCAAATTTCTGGGGTGTGGGTTCAGAGAATATAAACGATGAGTTCCGGAGTGAACTTGGGAGTCTGGATGAACAGAATCTCCCCCGGTTTACAGTGGGCCTCTTCAGCACCCGGGAACTGCTCACAGATCTGATCGCTGTTCAGACAGAGATACTTTTTATTCGTCAGGGAAAGAGGTGGGAGAGCGGGGAGGAGTCCTTTCTGGTTTACATCGATTATTTACAAATGCCATGGTTAATGAAACTCTCTCTTCCGGTGCTTCTCAAGCCCGGCATATATTTTGGGCCTCAATTGTCGTTGATGCTTCAAGCCAGAGTAAAAGATATTCCGGGTGAACTGGAGACAGCGGATTTCTTTTCGGGTAAGAATGCTTCAGGGGAGCTCTTTGAGCGCTTTGTCAATGTAGTTGATGCGGGTATAACTGCTGGAGTGGATTTTAAGATTGAAATGGGACCCGGAAATCTGGTTTTTGATTTCAGGTATACTATGGGAGCGCTGAACGTGTTTAATTTTAGATCGGCAGATAAGACAAGGAATTATGCTTTTCTGTTTATGGCTGGTTATGCCTTGAACTTCGGGTACTGAACAGGTCTTGACAAAAGGTATGTCGGCCAGCCCTCAGAGCCTCCTGTCATAGAAGCTTTGGCCGGCATCCCTGCGGCATTTCTATTTTGATTCTTCAAGCATGCGCTTTGCTTCTTTTCTTCCGATGTCCTTTATGGCGAGAAGCTTTTTTATAGTATTCTGACGCAGTCTCAGTTTTCCCCCTTTGTTTTCCATCATATACACAGCCTGGCTGCTTACTCCCAGAAGTTTTGCAAAATCCCCCTGTGAGATTCCCAGTCTGGTACGCAGGGCTTTGATGTTTCTGGATGAAAAGCTGGCTTTTTCCATGGCCTCCTGAGATACGTCTGCTTTTTCCTGGGCAGGAAAAAGAGGCTGGAGTTTCTTAATCTGTGATTCAAGTGCCAAGACTCTTTTTTTCAGATCGGCGATGTTTTTCTTCAGGTCGGCATTGGAGTTTTTAACCGACTTGACAGAAGCTTTTATCTCTTTACGGCTGATTCTGCTTATTTCAGCCTTTAAAAGCGAAGAGAGATTGGGCATAATTTGTTTCCTTTCCGATCATCCTTTCTCATGAGACAAGAGAAAGCGATCATAAAACATAATGAATACCGCAGGTGATTATTGTTGCCGTTGTCTTCCGGCATCATGGAGGAATATTCCTGAGGTATAGAATGCTGTAAGTTAATCCTAAAACGTACGATTCTTTTATAAAATTGGATCTGACGATCCAAAAATACTTTT
>DAOTAZ010000419.1:0-3165 GCA_035382965.1 Chitinispirillaceae bacterium
TCCGGGTCTGCGGGTTTACCGGAGAAGACCACAAATATCCTTACCACTATAAAATAAACAACATCGGAAAGCGAGTTTACTCCATCAGCAAGAAGAGCCTGGCTGTGGCCGATTATTCCGGATGAAAGCTTAAGGAGTGCCAGAACCGCATTAGACCAAAGACCAAGATTGACCACCCGCTCTGTGCGAAGTTGGCGAACTCTAAACTCTTCATCATTAATTGTAGAGAGAAGATCAGTTTCTATCTTCTGCTCAGGATCTCTGTTTTCCATCTGCGTTCCTGTCTGATATATCTCATCAGGCAATATACATTTTAAACCGGATTGTAAACCTGTCATTGTAAAAACATAGAAAACATCACACAATCATACTACTGAGGGTTATCGCTGAGGAATACACCCTTCTGGTTACAAACTTAATACAAATTTAGATGATTTTAATAAATTTTTTAACATTTTTATATATAATCGCTTATATTATGGTTACATAATTTTGACAAATTTCTGGAAAAACATCTTCTTTTAAAAGGAGTAATTATGAAAACTTCCAGGGCTTTTTTCTTCTTGTTGCCTCTTTTATGCCTGATTTTTCAGGGCACCTTATCCGCTCAGGATCTCTGCCAGCCGGTAGGATGGGCTACGCAAAACGGCAGTGTCACCGGCGGAGGCAATGCTGCACCTGTAACAGTATCAAATTACAATGATTTGAAAAGCGCCCTCACTTCCAGTTCCAACAAAGTAGTCTACATCAGCGGCACCATCAATATCCCCTCTGGCGGAAGGATTACTATTCAGGACCAGAGCGGCAAATCGATCATAGGACTGCCAGGCTCCAAACTGGTTTCTACAGATATGACTGCAAGCGGTTCAGGCATTTTCTACATCAAAAGATGCTCAAACTTTATTATGCGTAATCTGGTTCTGGAAGGCCCGGGTGCTTACGATACCGATGGTTACGATAACTTGTGTATCGATGCGTGCACCAATTTCTGGGTTGATCATTGTGAGTTTCATGATGGGTTGGATGGAAACTTCGATATCAAAAACGCCTCCGATTTCATCTCTGTAACCTGGTGTACCTTCAGCTACGAAAAACCTCCAAAATCTGGAGGATCAGGTGGTTCTAATGACCACCGGTACTCAAACCTGATCGGTTCCTCGGATGGAGCAACTCAGGATGAGGGTAAACTGAATGTTACGTTCTACTACTGCTGGTGGGGTGAAGGTGTAAAGGAGCGTATGCCCAGGATGAGATTTGGGAAACTGCATGTGGTAAATTGCCTCTATTCAAGCAGTGTCGCCAATAACTGCATTCGTGCGGGTTACAAGGCAAACATTCTGGCCGAAGGCAACTATTTTGATAATCAGAAAAAGCCAATTGATGAATACGATAAGGATTACACAGCTATCAGGGCCGTTAACAACTACGGGGCATCTGATCTGATTAAAAACACTGCATTTACCCCGCCTTATTCCATCACTGTCGCAAATCCAACGACCATTGTCACCCCCATAAAGAACTGTGCCGGTGCCACTCTTTCCAGTCCCACTGGCTGCTCCTCATGCGGAGGAGGCCAGGTCAATCAGCCACCTTCAGTATCAATAACTTCACCGGCCAATAATGCCTCTTTCAATGCGCCGGCAACAATCACCATCAATGCCAATGCAAGCGATCCCGATGGAAGTGTCACCAAAGTTGAATTTTACAACGGCAATACCCTTCTTGGAACCGACAACTCTTCTCCGTACTCATACACATGGTCAAATGTCGCGGCAGGCACTTATACTATCACTGCCAAAGCCACCGATAATAATAATGCAAGTAAAACATCTTCAGAAATCACCATAATAGTTAATGATCCCTCTGTTCCCTCCCTTACCGCAACCTCAAACACAACCCAGGTAGTTGACAGCGGATCAGCCATAACCCCGATGGTTTTTACCTGGGGCGGTGCAGCTACGGATGTCAATTACACTTCACTTCCCGGCGGTCTGACCGCATCGAAGAATTCTTCAGCAAAGACTCTCACCATCTCCGGTACACCGACTCAAAACGGATCTTTCAGCGTGTCAACAGTAGGCGGCAGTTCAAGTGTGACATTGAATGCTTCTATTACACTCAAGGTTCCTGGTTCAATTCTTGCCGACTGGTATCCCTTCCAGGAGAACCCCATAACACTCCGTTTTCTTTCATTTTCAAATGCCACTCTTGACATATCCTTTTATGATGACAGTAAGCCGTCAAATGGGGTAATATACACTCCCGGAGCTTTACGTCTAAACAAAGGTGATGGTGTCATGAGGCTGGAACTGAAATCTCTTGACGTGCTGAAAATACGCTGGTATGCTACCGGTGGAAGAACATTGAGAGTAACTTATGGCACGACTGGAACGGAAAACGCATGGAACTCCCCTGAACAGTACGAAAATGGCGCCCATGAGTTTGACCTTACCAGTATGATTCCAGGTCTTGTTTCGGCCACTCCGATAATTGTGAATATTATCAACAACCGTTCTGATGGTGGCGGTAATCTGAATATTCATGATCTGTATGTGGAAGGATCAGTTAATGGCTATACCGATATCGGTTCAATCGACATGAGACAGTTGCGGAATAGTTCCTTCTCCTTCAAGGTGACAGGAAATTCCCTTATGCTTGCCGGTAATAACTCAAAACAGCCTGCTGTTATAATGGATGTGCTTGGAAAAACAGTTTTGACAAGTGACTCCCGCAAAATCAATATCAGCAGTCTGAACAATGGCATTTACATTCTTAAGATCGGGAATTTTACAGGAAGATTTATCAAGAAGTGAAAACAAGGTAAGTATTCTTTACTGCCTGAAACGGGAGTGTGTGGATTACCACACTCCCGTTTTTTATTCCCTTCTGTTGTGTTGATGAGCCATCGAGGAGAAATCTTTTTAATGTCTACAGCATTTCTGCACATGCTGCCGATGTCGATAAAAAAAGTCCTCCCTGATTGCAGATGATTCATAATCAGGAAACAGTATTAATCATAGTCTGATTACTAGATAATCGTACCTTCTGTTATTAATGGAGATATCAGGAAACTGAAATTGACCTGGGCACAAGAGCTGTTGCGTCCTTGTTTCACCTTGTATGTTTAAATAGTGCAAAAAAATCATATTAGACTGGTATTGAGGG
>DAOTAZ010000420.1:0-3159 GCA_035382965.1 Chitinispirillaceae bacterium
TGGAATCCCCGTAGTCTGTAAAGGCCCTCAGCGCAAAATATGGAAGCGGCCAGAACCCCGCCTGTATAAACATATCCCATTCAACCTTCTTTTCCTTGAGATAGGATTCGGCCTTTGACATGAAATCGGTAACATCGCACTGAAGATCCAACTCCAGTTTATTCTGCAAAAAAGCAGCATGATAAAGGGCTTTTATCTGAGATGAATGAGGCATTTTTTCAGTCAGATTCAGACTGGGAGCTACAACGTTCTGGAAAGTAAATCCAACCAGGTGAAACCCGAACAGCGGATGATAAAGCAATCGGTAGCTCACACCCAAATCTATCCCCAGTCCAAAAGACGGATTATCTCCGAAATTTTCCTGAAAGGCACCGTTTATATTCACTCCCACACACAGCCTCCCTATAGGATTTGAAGCAAAAGAGGCCATGAAAAGAAAGTTATTGTTGCTCACAGTGGTACTGTCTCTGAAAGACTCATCTGCAAACCCGGTAACATTGCGGCCGTTCTCACCTACAATGGTCAATCCAACCGAATTGTAAAGCCCAAGCGGAACAGTCGCACCCACTTCCCAGAGCTTTGATGCCTCATCGGGAGATACAGAGCCCACTCCCCTTATGGAGGTATAAACCTGTTCCATCATAAGCGCCGGGTTTGTAATCGGAGAGAAGTATTTGAAAAAGGTATGCCACTGATCAGAAAGAAGAAACTCGCCAGGAAGTCCATCAGCATAAACACTCCCATAAAAAGCCCCGGCAATCATACCCGCCCCCAATAAAAAACGGATCGATTTCCGAAATCTTCTATACAACAATCTTCCTCTTTTCATCTTTTATCCCGCTATTTTTTTTTCCCCGAAATGACGGTTCTTTTTACACCCAGCTTGTGCTTACTGGGAGCGTACTTTTTACCCTGGCTGTCCTCAATCGATACCATCGCCAGATAAGTCCCGCCACCCACAAGCCTGCCCTTCTCATTCCTCCCATCCCAGACAAAAGCAACACCCTTTGAACTCTCCGCAACATTCTTTCTCTCAATGCAGTTCACTACATTCCCCACTGCATCATATATAACCATTTTACCGGAAAGAGAGATATGACCCGCAAGTTTAAAGACCGGCTCGGCAATGACAATAAGCCCG
Organism: Chitinispirillaceae bacterium; assembly: GCA_035382965.1. Taxonomy (GTDB): domain Bacteria; phylum Fibrobacterota; class Chitinivibrionia; order Chitinivibrionales; family Chitinispirillaceae; genus JAAYIG01. The sequence continues at coordinate 1,142 of DAOTAZ010000420.1, forward strand.
TTTGTCTGCTTGATACCGTAGTAATTCCTTACCCGATTGGGAATAACTGAAGAGATTGGATCAAAGGGGTTTGACAGTGAGATAATTCTGTATTTGTTGTCCTGCTGCCCGAAAATCAGTTCCGAACGCCTGTTTGGAGAATCCTGAATATTCTTGGTATTATCCATCACTCCGGCAACAGGATTTATGGAGGCAGAGTCGGTTACCTCCGGAGACTCTTTTCCTTCTATCGAGATGATGGAAAACACGTGCTCATCAGGGGCGTTTCTCTTCACATGACGCAAATTCATGGTATATGTTTCATTCTTTACAGGATCATAGAAAGTAAAGGGCTGACTGCTCGAAGGAACAGGTACTTCTTCGGAGAATCTGGCTACAAGGGAATCGGTTCTCACCGCACCTTCTGTCTCACCCGGGATATATTTCACACTGATAAGTACCGGTGCCAGACTGTCAGCGATCGGAATTGCGCCTTTCTTTACCACACTTCCGTTTGGTGCCTCCGTGTAAGCCACTTTCAGAACATCCCTGTCGTCAACAGCAGTCCATGGCACAGTGCTCGACGGCTGCTTAACACCGATTGTAAACCCATTTTCTGTAGCAGTAAAGTCCTCACGAGTATATGAAAAGTTCCTGTAAGAGGGGAGTTCGACAGTCGAATAGAGCTCTTCAAGAAGCTGCGGGTCAGGTGTCCTGTCCATGGTCACTTCGATCACATCGATAAGGCCATCACCCGTGGTATCAAAATAGGCAGCGGTTATTAGACTGTACAGAAGATAATAATCGAGATTCCTGCGTACATTGCCGGGGTTTCTCTGAATGTTGCCGGAAAGATCGGCCACATCAGCCAGAGGATTGATATGGATCGAATCACCTTTCTTTACCTCCTGCAAACCGGCAACCGGTACGACGGAAAAAACAGCCCTGTTACTGTCGGTACTTATAAGAGAGAGTCGCAGCTTGAAGTCTTCGGTATCACCGGCGCCTCTCAGAAGAAACGGCTCCTGGCTCGAAATTTCAGCGATGTTTTCTGAAAACAACACCTCAAGAGTATCCCTCAGTGCTGACACTGCGTTATCATAATAGGTAGCCTTGAGAATAACCGGAGCCATGCTGTCGGCAAGAAGTTCACTTGTAAATGGGAACTCTCCACCGCTCGGAAGACCTGCCACTCTGTCAATCACAAGTCTCTCATCAGGAAAAAGCCCGGTAAACGGAGCCTCCAGCGAGGAAGATTCATTGAGAATTATATCAAAACCCTCAGCAGTAGAATCAACTGATTTTATGGAAACTCCACGTTCGGTATAAAGGCTGATATAGGGGGTTATGGCAGAGAGGTCTGCAGAAGAAAGCTTCTCCGCACCCTGAACAACCCTGATTACATCAGGATACCCGTTTGCATCACTGTCAATGTAACTGGCGATTCTCACACCGATTTCCCTCGGTTCTGCTACTTTTGATGCTATCCTGACCGTATCCAGTGGAGCTTCGGGATTCCTGTAGACCGCTATCAGGCTGTCGGAGAAAGCATTCTGAAGAAGGTTATCATTTAGAGGCGATCCATATTCTCTGGTAAAGGTTGCGGAAAAATACTGACCCTGATTATCTGCATCCAGTACAAGAGAATCAGTGCCTTCGGCATTCCTGACCACGATCCTGGCACTTGTTAGCGCAAGCTCTGCAGGAGGATAAAACCTGACCTCGATTGTCTTCTGTGTCACCTCTATTGTCTGAGATGTGATATCAGAGTTCTGGTAATAGAATTTCAATACTCCCTGATTCCAGCACTCTTTCACAAGAGCATCAGGATTGTCACTCTGCATCACCACTGTGGTATAAGTGCCTGTTGCCACACTGTCCAGAGGAGAATTCCACCGCCATGTGTAGGAAATGTCCAAAGTTGTATATTGACCCGTAAGAGGGATCATCCTGGGCAGATAAGCAATGGAATCATCGAAGTTTTCGGTTGTGATTCCATTGATGGTGAGACTGACAGGAGTACTGGTGAAATATCTGGG
>DAOTAZ010000421.1:0-3151 GCA_035382965.1 Chitinispirillaceae bacterium
GGATGAACCAATTGCAGTAGCAGAAGATAACCAGGAAAGCATCGTTTTTGAGCAGGATGAGGAGATGTTTTCTCCTGGTAATGAGAAGTAAGTTTCTGAAGGCATTCTTTGATGTGCATCGAAGAGTGCCTGAATAACTTTTCCTGTAAAAATTCTGATGAGCAGATCTTCCCGAAAAACTCTCTTTCTGTTTTTCCTGGTTTTGTCAGGTTATTATTCCGTTCATTCTGCTACAAGATGGAGTACAAATCACATAATTCCTGATGCGGATCTGCTCGAGGGCGGAAAGTATATAGTTGAAGCCCATACCTATCTTTTCAGCGACAGTTCTCTGAACTACTCCTTCAAGACAGCCGGAATGTTTACTCTGGGGATTATGGAATGGGTAAATATTGAAGCAGGGTATACCGGAGGATTCAATCTCGGAATAAAGGCCAGAATTTTAGGGGAGACAAAGCCCTGGATGCCGTCGCTGGCAATCGGTGTAAGAAATATCTTTTCCCATAAAGAGGCATACTATTACGATATCGAACCTGATTCATTGAAAAGTGAGCTGTATCTGGCTCTCGGCAAGGGCTTCGATTTTATGAGAGTCCGTTTTCATGGCGGGTTTATGTCGATTCCCGGAAATGACAGGGAGATATTCAACCCTTTTGTGGGAGTAGAATCATATTTGGGAAGGGGAGTCTACCTGACCATCGAGGCTCATCTCAGGGACCGTATTTTCCATCCTTCCGCTTTTCTGAACTGGAGATTTTTCAAAAGCAGTTTTGAGCTTTCCGCCGGAGCGGTTGATATTGCCGGGATGTTTTCAAGTAAGAAATCCATTGACAGTACCAGATCTCACAATGATTCTTATGTAAAGCCGGGTGTATGGATAGGGCTTAAGTTCCAGGGGAGCCTTCTCGGTAAGGGAAAAATCGATGGCTTTACCAGTATAGAGGAGAGGCTGGCAAAACAGAACAGTAAGATAGAGTTACTCAGCAACAAGGTTGACAGTCTACAGAGGGTGATTTCGACAAGCAGTTCCAGAATCGAAAGTACCAATAGAGCTGTTTCGGCTATTCTTGACAGCAGTGCTGACGGGCAGGCTCAGATCGACTTTCTCGCTTTGCAGAAGATAATTGCCCTGAAAGACCTGTATTCTCAGGAGTTTTTCGAACCGGAACAGGTAAAGGGTATCATAGAGGAACTGGTCGGGTACAAAGAAGAAGTGCTTCCTGCACTGGGTAGAATAGCACAGGACAGCAATGAAGACCTGAAGGTCCGTACTCTGGCAATTTCAATAATGGGGGAGACAGGATTAAAAGCTGCGGCTGACACTCTGATAAAAATACTTTCGCAGGCACATACTCCTGAGATGAAGATAGAGTGCCTTATTGGCCTGGGGAAATTAAAAGAGACCAGAGCCGCTTCTTTGATGCAGGAATTGTCGAATGACACAAACGATGCTGTTTCCTATACGGCTAATGAGGTCCTTCAGAAACTGGAAAAAGATACTGGCCGTCCGCTTATCAAAACAGAAATACCGGATGAAGTACCGGCGATTTCGGCGCCTGAAGAGAAGACTGTTTCAGGTGTTAAGGATGATGGTTCAGATAAGAAAAAAATAGTTACTCCTGATTTAAAGCAATCGCAGTCCCGCCAGGTTACGGCTCCCGCAGATTCATCAGCGCAGAAAGGCACAGGTGCTGTTTCTGACAGCCTGAAAGTGCCTGCTCCCCATTCTAAGCCGGACACTCTCAAGCAGTAAGCTGCCGGGGTCTTCTTTCTTCTCTTTGTTTTTCTTAAAGGTACCCTGTTTATTACATCTCTCAGATCTTACATTTTGCTTAGTTGCCAGCAGGTGAGTTAACAATTATTTTAATACTCTTTTTTTAAACGGTTCAGAAGCGCGGGTTGCGGGTATCTAATCGTGATAATCTGTTCAAAAAATCCTCGTAAATTCACTCTGTTGTTGATTTCTGTATCCTTTTCAAATCCTAGGAGGCGTTATGAATGAAACGTATTTGTGGGCGGCTTTGGGCTGTGGTGCCATTGCCTTGTTGTATGCCTGGTTCAAAGCTGCATGGGTAAATAAGCAGGACCCGGGCACTGAGAAAATGAGAGAAATTGGTAAAGCGGTAAGAGAGGGAGCCATGGCTTTCCTTTCACGTGAATACAAGGTGATATCGGTTTTTGTAGTAGTTGTGGCTATTCTTCTGGCTGTAGCTTATACCGGTTGGATTAGATTTACCGCTGTAGCTTTTGTTTTTGGTGCGTTCTGCTCGGCTCTGGCAGGGTTTTTTGGAATGAGAGTCGCGACAGCGGCAAATATGAGAACAACCAATGCCGCACGCCGGGGACTTCCTCAGGCCCTTGCTGTGGCCTTTGCTGGTGGTTCTGTTATGGGAATGTGTGTGGTTGGTCTGGGTCTTCTTGGTCTGGCCTTATCTTTAATTGTTTTCGCCAAATTGGTTCCAAATGCCAGTGATGTGGCTGTGGTCAAGACAACAATCCTGCCCATAGTGACGGGTTTTTCTCTTGGCGCAAGCTCTATCGCGCTTTTTGCCCGTGTTGGCGGTGGAATCTACACCAAGGGTGCTGATGTTGGTGCTGACCTGGTTGGTAAAGTGGAAGCCGGTATTCCGGAAGATGATCCCAGAAATCCAGCGACAATTGCCGATAATGTCGGAGACAATGTTGGTGATGTGGCAGGTATGGGTGCAGATCTTTTCGAGTCCTATATCGGTGCAATCGTTGGTACAATGGTTCTCGGTGCAGCAATTGGAGATTTGAATCTGGTCGTTCTTCCGATGGTGCTCTCAGGTCTTGGGATTCTTCTTTCGATTCTGGGCACATTCTTTGTGAAGACAAAAGAGGGTGGAAACCCGCAGACTGCTCTTAATACCGGATCATTCGGTGCGGCTATTGCCATGGCAATAGCATCCTTTTTTGTGATCAAATATCTCTCTCCTGCTACTTTTACTATTGGCGGAGTTACCTATCAGTCTGTTGGAATATTCTGGGCAACAATCGGCGGCCTTATTGCAGGTGTGGCGATTGGAATGTTAGCAGAGTACTACACTGCTGAATCAAAGGGCCCGGCACGGAAAATTGCCGAAGCATCTACTACCGGTCCCGGCACAAATATCATCGCTGGTTTGTCAAA
>DAOTAZ010000422.1:0-3141 GCA_035382965.1 Chitinispirillaceae bacterium
CGACAGCCAGAAGGTGAGGAACATGGCTGACTGTAGCGACTATTCTGTCGTGAATGGACGGTTCGAGTAAAAGGGTCCTGCATCCAAGATAATTTTCAAGGAAAGCGGCAAAAGAGTTTTCAACATATCCGTTTGAACCGGATGGGGGAGACAGGACGTAAATTGCGTTTTGAAAGAGATATGGGTCGGATGTAGATGGACCGCTTTTCTCCGAACCGGCCATGGGGTGTCCGCCGCAGAAATAAACATGTGGGGGTAAAAAAGCGGCGGCTTCCACAATTTTTTGCTTTGTGCTTCCTACATCAGTTATCAGAAGTCCTTCGGGAAGCTCCATGGTGCTCAGTTTTTTCAGTGTTTCCAGAATTACACTGATTGGAGAGCAGAGAAAGAGAAGGTCGGTATCCTTGATTACATCCTGAAGGGACTCATAAGTAAAGCCTTCATCAATACACCCAAGGCGTTTGGCGGTTTCGATGGCAGAGGGAGATGACAGACCGGTGATTTTGCCTTTGAAACCGGAGTTTTTAAGGGCCAGCCCCAGTGATCCTCCCAGCAACCCCACACTGTAAATGGTCACCTTTTCAGGCATAAAAGTCATTTCAGTAATCCTCCTGCCTGTTCAGAAGATAGAGCACCTCACCCTCTTTTGTAATGGGTATTATCGAATTGCGGTAAAAATCCACAACAATATCAGGGTCGATTACCTTGCGTACAATGGGATTGACGGCAGTCTGAATAGAGACTGTTTTTTCCCGTACTCTGCTCACAATACGATCCTCAACATCTTTCCGGGTAAGTTTTTCGAGAATTGCAGAGGGATTACCTTCTTTTATCAGCCTGCTGTATACCTCGGGATCTCTCCTGAATTTACTTTCGGCAACATAAAGTGCTCCGTAGTGGATACGTCTGGCGATTGCCTGTAATGCGTGAACATCAAGCTCGACACTCGATCCCCACTGCCCGTCATCTCCAGGGGGACATATCCGCGGTACAAGGTTTAAATAATCCTGCAGTATCTTTGCTGTCAGATTGATCTTCTGGAAGTCCTGGATGTGAAGTCCGGTGTCAGGCAAAACTACTTTACGTCTGGGTTCAGGAAGGTCTTTGTTGAATGGACGCTCCTCAGGAGCACAGAATCGCCCAAAACAGGAATCCATAGTTTCCTGATGCAGCAGTCTGATACTGAAGAGGCTTTTCTGTGGTTCTCCGGAAAATCCGCTGTTTCCGGGCTGGTAAATTCCAACATCGGCACTGAACTGTGCCCTGTCAATCAATCGCAGGATTATTGTCTCTTCGAAGCCCTCAAGACGGGCTGCAACTACAGTGAGATCGAGGTGATTTAAAAGCATGATTTCTGAAGTCATCCGGATAGAAAAAAACTGAACCCTTCACAGAAATTTCAATATAGAAAAATACCATTTGCCTCCGGATTCAGGAACGGGTAGCAGTTTTATAGGAGGAAACTTTTTTCCGCAGAATTGTTCCAAGGTTCGCTGTTTCTTTGCTGTGAGATTCGATAATTGAGACCAGTGCACTGCCGACTATCACCGCATCAGCACCGGAGTGCTTTACCGAGCGCACGTGTTCCGGAGTCGAAATGCCAAATCCTACAGCAAGCGGTTTGTCTGTAACAGTTCTCAATTTCTGAAGAGTACCTTTAACTGAACTGCTCAGATCTTTGGCGACCCCTGTTGTTCCAAGCCGGCTTACTACGTATACAAATGAATCCACCTGCTCACAAATCATCTTCATCCGCGGGAGAGGAGTGAGTTCTGTGACAATAAAGACCCGTCCCAGTTTACACTCTTTCATGGCTTTCTGCAGTTCTGAAGATTCCTCAGGAGGCATATCTGCCACAAGTAAGCTGTCGATTCCCGCATCAGCGGCTTTTCTGCAGAAATTCCGGTATCCCAGGTGATTTATGCTGTTTGCATAAAGGAGAACTCCGAAAGGAATATCGGTATAATTTCTGAGATTTTTTACAAGAGAGAAAAACCTGGAGTGGTTAAGCCCGGAAGCGATGGCCCGCTGGGCGGCTCTCTGGTTAACAGGTCCGTCAGCGATAGGGTCGGAGAAAGGGTAACCGATTTCAAGTATATCGGCTCCTCCGTCAATAAAAGCCCTGAATACAGCTTCACTTTTTTCCGGATCAGGGTCTCCTGCTACGGCAAATGGTATAAATGCAGCTTCTTTTCTGTTTTTCAGACTTTCAAAAGTTTTATGGTAGCGGTTCATATCTTTTTCCCTGTCTGGTCTGCGACTGTGAAGATGTCCTTGTCGCCGCGGCCGGAAAGGTTGATAATCATGATATAGTCCGAAGGCAGCTTCGGAGCTACTTTAACAGCGCAGGCTACAGCATGAGATGATTCCAGCGCCGGAATTATTCCCTCAAGTCTGCACAGAAGAGAGAATGCCTCCAGTGCCTCTTTGTCGGTCGCATAGGTATACCGGACTCTGCCGGTCTCATGCAGGAAGGCATGCTGAGGACCTACACCGCTGTAATCGAGTCCCGCTGATACCGAGTGCGTATTTGCTATCTGGCCGTCTGAGTCCTGAAGGACATAGGAGTAAGATCCATGCAGGATTCCGGGTCTGGAATACTTTGTTTTGGTTAATCTTACCGCATGTTTTATTCCTTTCAGTCCCAGTCCGCCTGCTTCTACACCAGTCAATTTCACCTTCTTATCATCAAGAAAAGCACTGAAGATTCCGATCGCGTTGGAGCCGCCTCCAACACAGGCGATCACTTCATCTGGAAGCCTTCCGGCGGCGGAAATGATCTGCTTTCTTGCCTCTTTACCTATGATAGACTGGAAATCCCTGACAATGGAAGGGAAGGGGTGGGGACCCAGTGCAGAGCCGAAAACATAGTGAGTGGACTGTACTGAAGCGGTCCAGTCCCTGAGTGCCTCGTTGACAGCATCTTTCAGTGTTTTCCCGCCGCTTTCAACCGGAATGACACGGCTGCCGAGGAGATTCATCCTGAAGACATTTGGTTTCTGACGGGCCATGTCGACTGTGCCCATGTAAATGTCACAATCCATACCCAGAAGAGCTGCGGCAGTTGCTGTGGCTACTCCATGCTGTCCTGCGCCTGTTTCAGCAATGAGACGGGTTTTACCCATGAAACGGGCGAGCAGA
>DAOTAZ010000423.1:0-3103 GCA_035382965.1 Chitinispirillaceae bacterium
TGCCTTGAGCACAGATTTCAGGGCATGGAAAGTCTCAGCACCCATCCTGATAGCTGTTTTGAAATCAGGGGCATTATGTGGAGCGATCATGAATTCCTGGAAATCGACATTGTTATCCGCGTGTGCGCCACCGTTAATAACGTTCATGCAGGGGACAGGAAGCACGGAGGCATTGACACCGCCGATATACCTGTACAGAGGAATTCCCTTTGCTTTTGAGGCAGCATGCGCAACAGCCAGAGAGACAGAGAGGATAGCATTGGCACCCAGTTTTCCTTTATTGGGGGTACCATCAAGAGCGATCATTGTGCTGTCGATCAGTCTCTGATCCTCACAATCCAATCCTTTAATCGCGGGCTGAATCTTCTCGTTTACATTGCTGACAGCGGTGAGTACACCCTTGCCGCCGTAGCGCTTGGGGTCTTTGTCACGAAGTTCCACAGCTTCCTTCTCTCCGGTTGATGCGCCGGAGGGTACCATGGCACTTCCGATAATCCCGTTCTCCAGTTCCACCACAGCCTCAACCGTGGGATTTCCTCTTGAATCGAGTACTTCACGAGCCTTTACACTCTTTATTTTCATGATTCCTCCTGTTTATTTGATTAAGAGAGGACGGCTGAAAAAAGCAGACAGCCGGCCGTTTTAATTTGCAGTCAAACAAAATAAGTTATTTCATCGGGGGAAACGGCAATTTTCAACCCTGAATAGTGGAAGTTTTATAATCCTCCAGGGAGGACATTAAGTCTTTGATATTTCAGCGAATCTTCTATACGAGCGATATGCCGGGTTGTCATCTCGACGGGTCTCCTCATTAAATAACAATATCCAACATGTGTCATTTCGACGAATCCACGGGGAGAAATCTTTTTTACTGTCTTCTTCAGGATATCCTGGTTGTGCACTGAACATAAGTCCCGAAATGTGCTCATTGGACTATGGTGGCGAGAGGCTGACTCCACCTCTGATTGGATATCTTTTCCATCAAAACGTTTCCTCAATAATCAACCAATCTAATATTTTAGTCTCCCGAGAAAGCTTTTACATCTGACACAGTTCTCTTTTATTCCTTTATAATATAAGGGGATACAAATGAAGCGTTTCCTTTGTGCAGTATCTTTCATTCTCATTTTAAGCATGACCTTTTTCTGCGGACATGTCGATACTTTTGATCCACAAAATCCAGTTATCGAAATCGCGTCTGAAAATGACACTCTTACCGGATATGTCAACCATAATTACGACATTATGGTCTCGGTACTGTATCCTGAGGAATTGGATGAAGTTTCCTATAAAACCGGGAATGGCATCTCCGGAAATTTCTCATCCTCTGAGTTATCAGAGAGTCTTTTTATCAATTTATCTTTTTCTGAACCATGTACAACCTATTTAGTTATTTCAGGACTTGAAAGTGATCTTGAAGTCACCTCTGACACAGCGATTCTTATTGTCAGTGATCCGCTCACCGTGAAATTGTACCCCTCCAGGTTTTATGCATCACCGAGTCTTCAATGCACTGTCAAAGTATCAACAGGCAACCATTTTCCTGGACAGCAGATAACTTCGACACCGCAGATAAATAAAGATTCATTGTTCTTTTTCAAACCGTCAAAAAGTGAAATTGGAAACAAAGTGAATGTATCATTCACTGCATTTGATAACAGGGAACCTTCTATAATTGCCAGGGACTCGGTACTTATTACTGTTATTGCGGACAAAGAACTGCCGCCCCCGCCGGATAATCTGAAAATAAGCGAAAAAACAAGTAAATATGTGAAGATCTCATGGGACAGGGTTTCTATTGCCGATAGTTATGTACTTTTCCGGAAAAAACCTGATTCTGCTGATAGTGCCTGGGAGGATATGGCATTACCCGATACATTTTATATCGATTCGACAAAAAATATATACATGTACCGGGTCGCGTCAGTAAACTACTTCGGTCAGGGAGAGAAATCAGAGATTATCTATGGAGTCGACAATATCCATTATGCCCACAGGTTATTCTTTACGGATTCATCATCGGTCGCCCATGAGTCATCCGGTTTACATGTTATCAAAGTACAGGTCACAAAACCTGCGATAAAGACGATAACTGTCCGGTGTACCCTGACAGGTGATTCTGAGATATCTGCAGATTTTGAGTCATCGGTTCTTCTTGCCATGATAGCTCCGGGAGATACCATGGGCCTTTGCACACTGAAAATCATCGATGACAATTCAGCAGAACAAATCAAATCCTTCTCTGTTTATCTGGACAGTGTTTCTCATGGATTTATAAGTGGACTCAGGGAGCATATAATCCAGCTTGTTGATGACGATTCGCTGTACTCTGTAACCTACGACGCGAACGGTGCAGATAGTGGCGAAGTTCCTGTAGATTCACGCGGCTATGGGAAAAACAGTGTTGTATCAGTAAAGGGGAATACAGGAAATCTGTCAAAGGCTGGATACTCTTTTACCGGATGGAGGAAAAGCAGTTCTGATATGAAAAGTATACTCTACGGTAAAGGTGACACATTGATAATAGGAGCAGCAAATATAAAACTTTATGCGCAATGGCAGATCAATAAATATTCTGTAATCTATGATGGAAACGGTAATACTGATGGAAATGTGCCGGATGCTGAAGAACATGAATACAAAAAAGTGATTGTTGTCGCAGATAAACCATCAGGTCTCAAGAAAGCAGGGTTTACATTTATTGGGTGGAACACAAAGGCAGACGGGACAGGTGACACTCTTTTGCCAGGTGATTCTCTGGAAATGGGCCCGTCAGATATCACGTTGTATGCTCTCTGGGAAATTAACAAATACGAGGTAAAATACAATGGTAATGGAAATGACTCCGGAAGTGCGCCATCTGCAAAAGAATATGAATACAATGCAGATGTTGCTATCGCAAATAAACCATCAGGTCTCAAGAAAACAGGGTTCACATTCATCGGGTGGAACACTAAGGCAGACGGGACAGGTGATACTCTTTTGCCAGGTGATACCATTAAAATGGGCTTATCAGATATCACCCTTTATGCTCTATGGGAGATAAACGAGTACAAGGTAAAACCTGATTCCGTGAGTAAAAAATCAAATATTAACAAAAAAA
>DAOTAZ010000424.1:0-3068 GCA_035382965.1 Chitinispirillaceae bacterium
ATCGGAAAAATTATAAGAGATCTGAGATAAGGGTTGGGGATTTCATCGGGCATGAACCTGTAGTATTTAGATTCATAAAGTCTGAAATCCTGAATATTGATCAGTTTACGTTTTTGCAGGGCATAGGAGTAGATACCTGAATTGAGGTTAAACTCCATTCCCTCATGAATATCGTTTCCCTCTCCATCAATCCTGCTTATTACCGCGCATTTCTTTTCCATATCGTAGATAATTGCGATCTGGCGGGTGCAGGGGGTCACCATCGGGATCATCCTGAAGAGCACATCGAAGACATCATTCACCTTCAATGCCGTTGTAAAGTGATGACTTGTCTGATAAAAGGTCTTGAATGTATTGGCCATCCGCTCCTGAAATATTCTCATCCTGGCATTTGAGATAAGAGCTGCTGCTAAACCCGAAAACCTGTGGAGTGTCTCCTTGTCCTGATCTTTGAACGCAAGTTTATCAAGGCTGTCGAGTACAAGCACTCCAAGCAGTTCATCTTTATCGGAGATTATCGGAACAGCCAGTATGGAATTTATCTCTACATTGTCAGAGTAATATAGAGTTTCAGAGTTGTAGTTGGAGAAATTGCCGCTCATAAACGAGCGTTTTTCAGATCCGATTCTTCCAACCACACCTCTTCCCAGGGGAATTGAAACTCCTTTGATAATATTCATGCTTCTGGACTGGTAAGAATTAAGAACAAAGACTCTGTTTACCGGATCATAGATAAAGGCAAGCGCGGAGTAGGCTTTGAAATTCCTGCTCATGAAATAGACGACACTGTACAGCAGATCCTGCACATCATTTTCTTCGCTGTGAATCAGTCCGGAATTGCGATCGATAGTAAACATCCGTGTCCTGGTCAGGTTATCGTAATCCTCTGACCCGTTAAGATCCTCATCCTGGGGCATTCCTGACTTTTGCGGTTTCCTCTGGGGGGGAATCTCTTGTCTGATGTCTTTTATCAGAGAGCCCGGCGAGAGTATTGAGGTGAAGAGACCTGCTGCAAAGAGGGGGGCAAAAGCATAAGCAGAGGCAAATGCGTATTCAGAGAGGACAGAAAGCATTGCCTCGATGCCTTTTTCATAGTTTATAAAGGCTAAATGGGATAACTCGGCGGCAAGCAGACAGAAGAACGGGAGGATCCAGGTGAATTTTTTTCCCATCAGTCCAGATGCGACAATTACAAAAAAGTAAAGCATCGGGATTGTGGTTGTAAATGTATCCGGGGAACCGGAGACAGAAAAATACCGGGCGGAAAATGATACCGCTGCAAGGGCGAAAGAGGTTGTGATGGAGAGATTCCAGTCAGGCTGCCTTATTTTCAGCAGGGCAAAGAGGAGAATTGCAATTGACGGGATAGAGGCAGTTATTTCAAAGGAGAAAGGGAGAGCAGACAGCAGGCCGTCGCCGGCACCCGAAGCAGAGATACCCAGGAGGGAGCCGAAAAGAATCCATTCAAGAGCAACGACCAGTTTTTTAAGCATATCCAGGATATCCTTGAGTTATTTCTGTGTTCACGGTATTTTAAACTTGTACTTGTGATATCCGTTTTTTTGCCGGATATTCCTTGAACCTGAGAATTATGGTAAGAGATGACAAGGTATCATACTATTTTATAATACCATGGGAAAAAAAGCAAAGGGTTTGGGGTTCCTGAAGAGATCGCTGATTAAAATGATGGGCCGATCCGGTTCGGAGGCGTTTTTCTCTTTTCTTCTTCCAAGGGAGAAAAACGATCCGTTCAGTTTTCCGGTTGATACCAAGTCTGTCAAAGAGGTCATAGTGATTCTTCCATGCGCACCTCTTGAGGTTCTTTATCAATTGCGGAATCTGGTGTCCATTGTTTCAGTATTCAGTCATGCGGGAGTGACAATTTTCTGTGAGCGCTCTGTTTCATCGTATATCAGGATGATCCCGGGGCTCAATGTGGAGGAGTTTGATGATGAGGAGCGATGGGGTTTTTCCTCCTCGTTTTTTTCCAGGATGAAGGAGTATAGCGGCAGAGCGGATCTTTGTATTTTGCTGGATCGAACTCCTGACCTGGCGTTTTTATACTTAACCGGTATATCACAGGCGCCGGTGCGGGCAGGGTATTACGAAGCAGGGAGACATCCGTTTCTGAATATCCGCGTAATTTCTGATGATTCAAACACTTATCTTCCTGAGCGAAATCTCACCATGGCTCGTCTTTTCGGGGCAAAACCGCTTAAAATCCGATGGAGTGTAGCGCGGAAGACATCCGATGAGCTGGAGCAACTGTTTAAGGAGATGAAGGTATCCAGGGAGGATAATCTGGTGGGGGTAGATGCGCAGTTTTTCATCAGGAGATTTGGAAAAGAGTGGACAGGATTATTGCTGGAAAAATTGAAGAATCTAAATGAGGGAAAAACGTATCTGTATTTTGATGACAGTCTTGAAGATACGGAGATAGAGTGGTTAAAGAGTCAGCCGTTTCCTGTTGTGACTGAACTGCCCATTTCCAGAACAGCAGCCCTGGTGAGCAGTTCAAAAGTTCTAATTACTGGAAACTCAATACTTTACGCATTGGCATCGGTTATGGGAACTCCTGGAGTGGGTTTTTTCCGTGATGAGGAGATGAAGATCTATTGCCCTCAAACATCAACACTTAAGGGAATCTTGTATGATGAGATAGCGAGTAAGGGATCGGTTGATGATGTGATTGGGTTTGTTAATCAGTTTATTACAGGACAGTAAAGTAAAGTTTTTTCCTGTATATATAGCCTCGGTAGTTCACTCGGAATCGGCATCGGTATCGGAATCGAGATTCCTCAGATTGATAACCCCTGAATTTTTTTTGTATTTACCTGGACAGGAATCTTTTGCGATTAATTGCAGATTTTCCTCAGGGGTGAATTGTTTACTCCTAATCTCTAAACCTTAGTATCTGTCTGAAACCTTGGTAGCAGAAAAACCAGTAGCCATATAGTCTTATTTACCTTATTAAGGAATTAACGAAAACCAGAAAAGGAAGTCATTGAGTCACCTCTGGGGTGAAAGAATGACTTAAACGATTAAGTCAAAGATTCACCCCAAAGGTG
>DAOTAZ010000425.1:0-3060 GCA_035382965.1 Chitinispirillaceae bacterium
CCTCAATACCAGTCTAATATGATTTTTTTGCACTATTTAAACATACAAGGTGAATCAAGGACATTACAGCTCCACCCACAAAGGGTAATCTTCGTTTCCTATCTTCACCACAAAACACAATCAACATCAACCGTTTAATACCCATACCTGTTTCCTGACCTGAATATGTTCTCCAGGCAAAAAAACATTACATCAGCAATGTCCGACACATGCATGGATGTACTTCGGTACAGACACGCAAAATCGAATCGACTACCGCTGGCAGATAAATAAAAAGACAATATCATTTTCCGGGTTGTTTTCACAGGAAACGATGGGTTTAATTCATTTTCCATAGTTACTATTTCATCTCCGGGGTGAAAGAGTGACTTAATCGTTTAAACCGAGATCTCACCAAAATCAATAATTCACCCCGGAGATGAAACAAGGAACCTTACACCTCTCTTCCCATGATATTTTTCGTTTCCTGGTATCCCCATCAAGAACAAAACAATCTTTACTAATATCAACCATTCCACAACCATCACCGTTTCCTGATTCCGAATCCCCCACTACACACAACAACAATTTTTTCCTTTTCAGCTCTTACCATCAGCCCTGTCTGCGCTACTATATACATATAAAATTTGATTCTTCTGATCGATGATTTATGCGGTTATCACCCCAATCCCACCATCATCCTCATCATTTAACCCCGAAACCACAGTTCAACCGATTTCGTACCAGATCCAGGCTTTAAAATCTTAAAGGACTTGTAAGACATTGAACTTTAATTGTTAATTATTAATTTTACCTGTTCTGAACAGAAACAGTATTACTCCAGACCTCAAACGAAAGGCAAGCCATGCAATACTCATCGGGTTCGGCAGGAAGAGTATTTGTCCTCCGCTTCGAGGAGAACGATGCTATTTACAAGGAAATTGAGAGCCTCTGCGAGAAAGAATCTGTAGAGGCAGGAGTTATCTGGGTTATTGGCGGGGTAAAAAACGGAGGTGTTGTCGTAGGACCGGGTAATGACTCCGAGAGGCCCCTTCGTCCCCAGGTTGAGCAGTTTACAGAGGCACATGAGATAATCGGTACTGGAACAATTTTCAGAAATGAGGAAAACAAACCGGTGCTTCACATGCATGCAGGAGCAGGACGAGGGAAACATCAGGTGATCGGATGTCCGCGAAAAGGGCTTGAGTGCTGGCTTGTGACAGAGGCCGTACTGCTTGAGATAAAGGGCGCACTTGCAGGAAGGGTAAAGGATGAGAGCGGAGCAGAGTTGTTGAAGATATTATCTAAATAGTTGATTCAAGCATATAACAACACTATCAGTTGCCGCAAGCAATCAATAATACCTACAGTAAAGGTCAATTCATTGTTATTCTATCATTCCTGAATTCAGGACCGGGGATGTTTATGATATAAAGAGAGACAAGCCGGCATTCAGGGCAGGATTGTCTCTGGATGTAATGATTGTTGGAGTAGCAATGACACCTCCGAGGTAATGTAAAAACCCCTACTTATACGGAAACGCCTCCCACGCTCCATCAACAAACTCCTTAAACTCCTTCTCAAACCTCGAACGTGGAAATCTCTCCGCATTCCTTCTTATCTCCTGCGGATCAAACTGCTCCTCTTTGGAAAGAAACTCATGTACCGCATCGATAATGCAAAGAGGATTCTGCTTGTAAAAAAACAGCCCCGTTTTTCCATCAATAACTGTCTCCAGTGCCCCTCCCCTGCCAAAAGCAATCACCGGAAGTCCTGATGCCTGAGCTTCCACATTTACAATTCCGAAATCCTCCTCAGCGGAAAACACAAATGCCCTGGCCTTGCTCAATATTTTCGCCACTTCCTCACCAGTCTGATGCCCCACAAACTCTATGTTGGGAAGAGCAATCTTTTTAAGACTTTTCATTGACGGACCATCCCCTATGATAACCAGAGGAAGCTTGAGATGATTAAAAGCGTGAATAATCAGGTCCACTCTTTTGTAAGGGACAAGCCTGGAGATAGTAACAAAGTAATTCTCTCTTTTATCGCTCAAATAGAATCTCTCAACATCAACTGGGGGATATATTACCTTTGCGTGCCGGTTGTAACATTTCCAGATCCTGTTGGCGATATATTTGGAATTTGCTACAAACTCATTGACCCTGTTGGCTGAAACTGTATCCCAGATCCTGATATAATGAAGCATCATACGTACAAAGAAGCTTTTTGCACCTCCTGTAAGTCCTGCTGCTTCCAGATACTCAAATGTCAAATCCCAGATATAGCGCATCGGTGAATGACAGTAACAGATGTGAAGCTGGTCGGAAGAGTTGAGTACTCCCTTGGCAACGGCATAAGATGAGGAGATTATAAGCTTATGATCCCTGAGATCAAACTGCTCAATTGCCATGGGAAAAAGCGGCAGAAATACCCTGTGATGTTTTCTGGCGAAAGGTATCCTCTGAAGAATTGAGGTCTTAATACGGCTTTCGTCCCATATCGTACCTTTAACCTGCTCAGGATCATGAAAGAGGGTATAGATCGAACCGGGGTATAATTTGTAAATGGAATGAAGTACACTCTCAGCCCCGGCAAGTGTAACAAGCCATTCGTGAATAATCGCCGTATCAGTCATTGAAAGTTGATTATAACATCACGGTATATGATTGGGAATAGGGAACTGACGAGCGCACGAAGTAACGACAGCACGACTGCACTATAGTAACGTTTTTACGATAAGCAGTGTACCACAAAGTCTTAGTATGATACAGATTTTTTATTCTGAGATGGAATGGTGGCTTAACAGAAGAGAAGCATCACCAGTACTTATACAACAACCGAAATACCCTAAAAATCAACAGATTCCCTTGTATCTCTGTATTTCCGTATTGTCGTAGATTCGTGATGTCGCTTTGTCGCACCCTCGCACTTTCGTACGCTCGTACACTCGTAACAAGTCTACATCAAATGCCTCATCGCCCACACCAACCTTGGGAACCGTCCAAGGCTTGCCGCAAATATCTTTGACATGGTGAGCTGTTCAAGAGGTATTGAGGAAAGGAGAGCTGCACCCTCATT
>DAOTAZ010000426.1:0-3059 GCA_035382965.1 Chitinispirillaceae bacterium
AGGGGATATCAAGGATACTCCGGGAGTCACTCTGGTAGGCCCTGCCGGTTCAGTGACAATTGAAAGAGGCGTGATCTGCGCCCAGCGCCATATTCACATGACACCCGCGGATGCACTGAGCATGGGTCTTGTTGACCGTTGCATGGTGAGAGTCAAAGTCGACAGCCCCGGAAGGAATCTGATATTCGGTGATGTCGTGGTCAGAGTACACCCCTCATTCCGCCTGGCGATGCATATCGATACCGATGAGGCCAATGCGGCCGGAATAAAAACCGGAGTGAAAGGGATAATCGAAGGTATTCAGAATGAGCTTGTCTGAGATCTGAATACATGCTTGCAAAGGTATAACCTCCAGTGGTGACAATTGTCCTTTGCAAGCAACATCTTTTCCTCCACTGCGAAGCAGGAATCCAGTCCTGCTCAATTGTTTAAGGACTTACCCTGGTTAATTTTTAGTCACTAACATTCCTTCAGGTTTGTCTTATGAAAAGACATATCAACTTTTGTTTATTTACAAATTATACTACCGGAATAAACCCCATCAAATGTCAGTCTTAAAACATAAACCCCGTCAGAACCGTTCTTCTGAAAAGTCAATAATGAAATCAGGTATAATAGCAGAAGTTATTTGTTTTACCCATTTAAGCTGTGGCAGGTTGGAATATCCAAAGCCATCGAGCATAAACATATCACAGAAAAAATAGGAAAGTCTATTAATTCACCATACGCTACCAATATCATTTTCACCCATATTCACATTATCAGCACTTATCCCGATATTGCTCTCCCCACCTTGGATCAGCGAGGCAAAAAATCTATTTTTATAATCTTTTCTCTCTCTTCTACACAAGGAAAAAACAAATGAAACAGGAAGCGCTGAAATACCATGAATCGGGTCGCAGGGGAAAGATAGAGGTAATAGCCACCAAACCCTGCAAAACTCAGAAAGACCTCTCTCTGGCATACACTCCGGGAGTGGCCGAACCATGCCGGGAGATCCAGAAAAATCCCGATGATGCCTATCGTTACACGATAAAAGGGAACCTGGTCGCAGTGATCTCCAACGGCACCGCTGTCCTGGGTCTGGGTGACATCGGCCCCCTGGCCGGTAAGCCGGTCATGGAGGGTAAAGGGATACTGTTTAAAAGGTTTGCAGATATAGATGTGTTCGATCTGGAAATAAACTCTAAAGATCCGCAGGAAATAGTCAGGATAATAGAGTGTCTGGAACCGACTTTCGGTGGAATAAACCTCGAGGATATCAAGGCTCCGGAATGCTTTTACATCGAAGAGGAACTGAAAAAACGGATGTCAATTCCGGTTTTCCATGATGATCAGCACGGAACAGCTATTATCTCCGGAGCTGCACTTCTAAATGCCGCCGAGCTGCAGGGAAAAAAGCTTTCAGAAATGAAAGTGGTCTTTTCCGGAGCCGGAGCAGCCGCAATCTCCTGCGCAAATCTCTATGCAGCTCTGGGTGTAAACCGCAAAAACATTCTCCTGGTTGACAGCAAGGGAGTTGTTTACAAGGGAAGAAAAGAGGGGATGAACGGGTTTAAGGAGGCATTTGCAGTTGAAACCTCAAAAAGAACCCTCTCAGAGGCAATGGAAGGAGCAGATCTGTTTGCAGGTTTAAGCACAGGTGGACTTCTTAAACCGGAGATGGTCAAAAGTATGGCTGATCGTCCGATAATCTTCGCCATGGCCAACCCCGATCCGGAGATAGGCTACAATGAGGCCAAAAGTGTCAGGGATGACCTGATTATGGCTACCGGGCGTTCCGATTATCCAAATCAGGTGAACAATGTCCTTGGTTTTCCATTCATCTTCAGAGGCGCTCTCGATGTGCGGGCATCGACAATAAACGAAGAGATGAAAATTGCGGCCACGCACGCACTCGCATCACTTGCAAAGCAGGGCAATATTCCCCGGATAGTTCTGGATGCCTACGGGCTGGAGTCACTCTCCTTCGGGCCTGAGTATATTATTCCAAAGCCGATGGACCCGAGAGTTCTTGTCGAGGAGAGTCTTGCAGTTGCCAAAGCAGCAATAGAAACAGGCGTGGCACGAATTCAAATTGACCTGACGGAATATCGCGGGAGGCTGGAGAGACTTTCAGAAACCATAAACAGCCACTGAAACAGGTTTTTATGTCAAAGGTGATTCAATACAGTACCATCGTGGCGGAAGTGAAAAAACTCTGCCTTCAGGCGGCATTCTTTCTCCCCTGTGACACTCTGACCGCACTTGAGCAGTCCTTATCCAGAGAGGAATCCACTGCCGGAAAATCATTTCTTGAACAGTGTCTGAAAAATGCAGCACTGGCAAGGTCGGAATCATTACCGCTTTGTCAGGACACCGGCTCTGCAATTTTCTTTGTCAGCCTGGGATCAGGGGTTTCAATCGAGGGAGGAATTCTCCCGGATGCGATAAATGAGGGCGTAAGAGCAGGCTACAGGGAGGGATGCCTCAGGAAATCAATAGTCAAGGACCCTCTTTTTGAGCGGGTCAACACAGGTGACAACACACCTGCTCTGATTCACCTTGACGTAGTCAATGGAGACTCCCTCACTGTCACTCTCCTTCCCAAAGGCGGCGGTTCAGAAAACATGAGCGCGCTGGCGATGCTGAAGCCTTCTGACGGCAGAGAAGGTGTTATTGATTTCACTGTCTCCACAATCATCAAAGCCGGGGGGAATCCCTGTCCTCCGGTCGTTGCAGGAGTGGGACTGGGCGGAACTGCGGATAAAGCTGCTTTCTTAGCCAAGAAAGCACTTCTAAGGCCCATTGGATCGCCAAACCCCGACTCCCGCTATGCAGAGATGGAACAGGAGATTTTGACAAAAATAAACAATTCCGGTATCGGCCCCCAGGGTCTTGGAGGCAGGATAACCGCACTGGCCGTGCATATCGAGACCTTCCCCTGCCACCTGGCATCGATGCCTGTAGCTGTCAACCTTAACTGTCACTCAGCACGTAAAGCAACATTTGTTCTATAGGATTTCTCATGAAAAAAATCACCACCCCGCTTACCGATGAGAATGTCCGCTCCCTGAGAG
>DAOTAZ010000427.1:0-3045 GCA_035382965.1 Chitinispirillaceae bacterium
CCGGTATACAATCAATCGTTTCTTCTTCCACCAGTAAAGATTAAGGAGCCAGCCTGCCTTACCCGACTTGTAACAGGTACCCGCCGGGGCACTGCACTACGTCAACACAGAGGGGGTGGCGGAAGACCGCAGTCTTCTGCGGGCTGAAGCCAGGGGGAGACTTCCCACTCTTGAAAAATCTTTAATGTAATCGATAACACGACAACACGACAATAAGACAATACGGCGGTACGCATTCAGTTTACTTTGCAGATTCCTGGTGATCTTTTTTACATTAAGACTCCGGGCGAAACCGGAAGAAAAGCATTCTATGCCGATACCGATTCCGATACCGACCGATCTGCACTCCGACGCATCAATTATACTTTCTAAAGTCCTTCTTTGGGGGATTCAGAGGGCTTATTAGATTTCTCCCCGCAAAGCTCGTCGAAATGACAACCAGACTGATACTTAAAAGATAAAACAGAAAAGGGGAAACAAAAATGTCTCCCCTGTAAAAGCAACAGCAAACAAAACGTTTTTAAATTCAGTTCAGTTCACTTGTTCTTCTCGATCATCCTCACCATCACCACACCGTCGATTCCGCGGAGTTTTTCCACAATCTCAGCCTCTGCCAACCTGTCAATATCAATAATATTATAGGCGTAGTCACCCTTGTGCTTGTTTATCATATCCGCGATATTGATCTTTTCGGCTGCCAGAATCGATGTTATCTGGCCTACCATGTTGGGAACATTCCTGTTTGCTATCACCAGCCTGAAAGGAGCGATCGAGCTCAGTTCACAATCAGGGAAATTGACACCGTTCTTGATATTCCCCATCTCCAGAAAATCCCTCAACTGATTGACAGCCATCATCGCGCAGTTGTCCTCAGCCTCCGGTGTCGACGCACCCAGGTGGGGAAACGCGATTACATTGTCAATCTTGAGCAGATCCTCATCCGGAAAATCGGTCACATAGGTCGCCACTGTACCATCCGCAAGCGCGACCTTCAGATCCTCATTATTCACCAGACCGCCTCTGGCGAAGTTAAGCAGACGAGCTCCCTTTTTCATGATCGCGAAACGCTCCCTGCCAAGCATCCCCCTGGTCTTGTCATTGAGAGGAACATGCAAAGTTATGTAATCCGATTCCGCGAGAAGACTCTCGAGAGTCTTTGCCCTCTTTACATTGCGGGAAAGCCCCCAGGCCGCCTCGATAGAGATAAAAGGATCATAACCAACAACCTTCATCCCAAGCTCCACCGCATCATTGGCCACCATCACCCCGATTGCCCCCAGCCCGACAACTCCAAGACGCTTGCCCTTGATCTCAGGACCGGCAAAATCAGACTTCCCCTTCTCTATTAACTTTGGAACCTGATCCCCCTGCCCCACAAGTCCCTTTGCCCACTGTATCCCGTGCACTATTCTTCTGGAAGAGAGCAGAAGACCGGCAATCACAAGCTCCTTGACTCCATTGGCATTAGCCCCGGGAGTGTTGAAAACAACTATTCCCCTCTGAGAACATTTATCAAGTGGAATGTTGTTCACACCCGCCCCTGCCCTGGCGATACCCTTTACCGACGCCGGGATGTCCATCTCGAGCATATTGAAACTTCTCACAAGTATAGCATCAGGGTTTAAAATCTCCGATGCGATCTCGTAGTTATCCCTGGGAAAAAGCTCAAGGCCGACTGTCGCGATTTTATTCAAAGTCTGAATTTTATACATCGTTTTCTCCTTTTATCAAGCATGTGCGGCTTCAAATCTCTTCATGTAATCAACAAGCTTTACCACTCCCTGCTCCGGCATGGCATTATAAATACTCGCCCTCATACCTCCAACCGAGCGATGCCCCTTGAGATTCACGAGACCCTCAGATGTGGCACCCTTTAAAAACTCCTCATTGAGCTGCTCTGTGGGAAGCACAAACGGCACATTCATCAGGGAACGGTACTCAGGTTCCACAGTCGCCTTGAACAGTTTGGAGTTGTCAAGAAAATCATAGAGAATCGCGGCTTTCCTGCGGTTTACTTCCTCTATAGCCTTCACTCCGCCCATATCCTTGAGCCACTTAAAAACAAGCTTTGCGATGTAAATACTGTAGCACGGAGGAGTATTATAGAGCGATTTGGCTTCTGCATGAATCTTATAGTCAAGCATCGTAGGAGTATTCTCCATCACCTTGCCCAGAAGATCGTTTCTGATAATCACTATAGTAACCCCGGCAGGCCCCACGTTTTTCTGCGCCCCCGCGTAGATAACCCCGAACTTGTTTACATCGTAAACTTCCGAGAGGATGTTCGAAGACATGTCGGCCACAAGAGGCAGATTTCCGGTATCGGGTATCGATGGATACCTGGTGCCGAATATCGTGTTGTTTGTGGTTATATGCGCGTAGGATGCATCCTGGTCAAACATCCCTTTGTCAAGGGATGGAATATAGGAGAAGTTTTTGTCCTCAGATGTGGCAACCACACGCACAGTTCCATACTTCTTAGCCTCAGAGATCGCCTTCTTCGACCACATGCCGGTATTTACATAATCGGCCCTTTTCTTCTCACCGAAAAGATTGAGCGGAACCATGGAAAACTGCAGCGATGCTCCACCCTGGAGAAAGAGAACAGTATAGTTCTCCGGTATCCCCATCACTTCACGAAGGAGAGCTTCGGCTTCGTTAATTATCTTTTCATAAACTTTCGACCTGTGGCTCATCTCCATCACCGACTGGCCGGAACCCTCATAGTCCAGCATCTCCAGTGAGGCCTGCTTGAGAACCGGCTCAGGAAGCATCGACGGACCAGCGGAAAAATTGTAAACTCTTGCCATAACAGAATCTCCTTCTATGAATTAAAAGTTTTCCCCCCGAACCCTGACCTGCGCGGAAAGAATCCGAAGCTCTGCTGTAATATCCACGTTACGAATAAAAACTCCCTCACAAGCAGGCTTTAAAACTGCAGGTGAGAAATTCACTATTCCCCTCACCCCTCCCTCTATAAGCCTGTCAGCGACCTCCTGAAGACTCGATGCCGGAACTGCTGTTATCCCCAGGGTAATCCCCATC
>DAOTAZ010000428.1:0-3037 GCA_035382965.1 Chitinispirillaceae bacterium
CCCTCTATCGATGTCACCTTGGCCGCCCACTCACCAGCTATCACAGGAACTACCGCCAGCAGTGACAAAGTTATAACCACAGCAACTCTTTTCATCTCTTTACACTCCCTGTTCCCTGCTATTTGTTAATTGTCTTATAAGCATTCTTCAGTCTCCACGCCATTTCTGCGAAAGCAGAAATCCAGTCCTGACATAATTCACAGTCCCCGGCCAGGATTTCCAAACACCCTCTGAATTCTCTCCCTTCTCACATCATCCATGTACGGTCCGATGTGCCCTGAACACCACGCACCTTCAGATCAAAATCATCAGGATTGCTTGCGTACTGCTTTGCCACCTGAAGCGAGATCAGTTCCTCCTGGTAAAGATTCAGCAGTGATTGATCGAAAGTCTGTGATCCGTACTGGGTGTAGCCATCCGCTATCGCCTGTAAAATAAGGTGCGACTTGTCAGGCTGCATTATCAACTCAGCGATATTGGCATTATTTATCAGAATCTCCGATGCCGGAACTCTCCCCTGACCGTCAAGCCTGGGAAGAAGTCGCAGTGAAATTATAGCCACAAGAACATTGGAGAGAACAAGACGGATCTGATCGTGCTGATGAGGAGGGAAAAAGGAGATAATTCTGGAGATGGTCTCTACTGTGTTCATGGTGTGAAGTGTGCTCACTACCAGATGTCCCGTGTCGGCAGCACTCAGCGCTGTCTCCATAGTCTCCCTGTCACGTATTTCACCGATGAGAATGATATCGGGATCCTGACGAAAGCTGGCCCTGAGAGCATCGGCAAAAGAGCGCGTATCAGGCCCGACCTCCCTTTGCGCGATAATACTCTTTTTGTCTTTGTAAAGAAACTCTATGGGATCCTCTATTGTCACCACATTGCAGGAAGCATTGTTGTTTATGTGCTCTATCATCGAGGCAAGAAGAGTGGATTTACCGCTTCCGGTTGTTCCTGTCACCAGAATGAAACCACGCTTGTGCATTGCTATGTCCAGAATCACCTGGGGAAGACACAGCTCGTTGAAATCCGGAACACGTGTCTTGATATACCTTACAGCAACCGACGATGTGCCACGCTGACGATAAGCGTTAATCCTGAATCTTCCTATTCCCCTCACCCCTACGGCAAAATCGTATTCGTTGCTCTTATGGAACTCATTGTACTGCTCAGGACTCATCAGCGACTGAAGAGACTGCTCCATCTCATCGGGCTTGACAGGATCGGTCTGAAGTCTGAACAGTTCACCGTTTATCCTCAGTACCGGAGTGACCCCTGCTCTCATGTGTAAATCAGAGGCGTTCTTTTCAACCATCAGCTTGAGAAGAGATTGTATGGGAATCATAGCTCGATAAGCTCGTGAGAAAAAGTGGTCAATACATCGTTTCCGTCTTTGTGAAGAACAACCATGTCCTCGATTCTGACACCGCCGAATCCCGGTATATAGATTCCCGGTTCTATGGTAACAACGGTGTTCTCCTGAAGCAATTCTTTTACATGAGGACTGACCCTGGGCCGCTCATGCACACGCAACCCCACACCATGACCCAGCGCGTGCCCGAACTCCTCCCTGTAGCCTGCCTCCGCGATAATATCCCGTGCTATTTTGTCAAGCTCAACAGACCTCATACCCGCCCTGGCAGCTTCAACAGCCCTCGCCTGCGCAGACTTGACAACCGCGTATATTTCCCGCTGACGGGTGCCGGCCTTGCCCATTACCACAGTCCTGGTCATATCCGAACAGTAACCATCAACAACACAGCCGAAATCCACCAGAACATAATCACCTCTGGCAAGCTTTTTGGCGGAGGGCCGCCCATGAGGCAGTGCCGAACGGGCCCCGAAAAGCACTATGGTCTCAAACGATGTCCTCTGGGAACCTCCCTCACTGCAGAACAGTTCCAGCATCGATGCCGCCTCGATCTCCGTCATCCCAGGCTCCAGACGCT
Source organism: Chitinispirillaceae bacterium (assembly GCA_035382965.1). Classification (GTDB taxonomy): domain Bacteria; phylum Fibrobacterota; class Chitinivibrionia; order Chitinivibrionales; family Chitinispirillaceae; genus JAAYIG01. The sequence continues at coordinate 1,950 of DAOTAZ010000428.1, forward strand.
CCAGAAACCATTTTAAAGCAGTGTCACCAATCTCAGCAGCCTGTCTCATCACCTCTATCTCCGTACGAAGCTTCACCTCGAATATCCGGGCAATCTCCTGCGAAACAGACTTGAACACCACTCCTTTCAGAGTCTTCTTCAGTTCGGAAAACCGATCAACCGTAAGCTCGTTTCCCTGGAACCCCACGGTTGCTCCCGGGGAGATTAACTTTTTGATAGACTCCTGTAAACTCTCCTTCACCGGAACAAATGTCCAGACCGGATTGCGGTTACAGAATTTACAGGCGGCTTCCTGATACCTGAAATCAGTCAGGAGATAATTCTTCTTTCGGGAAATAAGCACCGAAACACTGGATGAGCAGAAACCGCACAGGTATCGCACATCAATCGAATCAGTAAGCAGAATATTAGAGAGCTTTTTTTCGACAAGCAGATCCCTTAAGGCATTCAGCCTTGGATTCTGCACATATCCTCTTTTCCGGTTCACCTTAAGCCTTTTTCCCTCTTGAGCTCTTTTTGTTCTTCTTTATTCTGACTCCTGCCAGAGGACGCTTGTCGCCGGTACTTTTCTTCTTTCCGGATGTCCTGCCGGATGAATGCATCATCCTCTTTTCCGATCCAGTTTTCCCCTTTACTGAGGTTCTTGACGGCTTCTGAGGCTTGACTTCAGGGGCAGCAGCCCCGTTTATCAGCATCGCCTGCTTTACCTCCTCCAGCCTCCTCCTCAGTTTTCCGTTATCAGGATCTCTGTCAAGCAATCTGGTGTAAATCTGAACCGCCAGAGCATACTGACCCTGCTGATAATAGATATCGGCAAGTGTAGGCGTTAATACATGGTCCGGAATCGAATATGAACTCTCAACCGGTTCCGGTTCTATCGCCACTTCTTCTCTGTCGTCCTTTGCAATCTCTGTGGCAGGCTCTTTTTCCGGTACGGAACCGGCCGGCGCCGGGGTTTCATCTGTAACCGGTTCTTCACCTGTAAATATTTTTTCCATCTCATACCTGAAACCGGGTGCATCTTCCGGTTCACCGGTGTCTTTACCATCCTCGTCGACACTCCCGGGCTCAGGCAAAACAGTCATCTC
>DAOTAZ010000429.1:0-3016 GCA_035382965.1 Chitinispirillaceae bacterium
GCCATTGTTTTCTCAAAATTATCTGAAGACCTTCCGTTAGCCGGAGAACGCATCAGATTCTGTGATTCCGAATTCCATCCATCAAGGCTCAGAAAAAGAACCTGCAGAGAGCCTGTGTCGATAAGATCCTCAAGAATCTTGTCAAGGTCCTGGGAATTAGTGACTATCGAGCCCTTCAGTTTATATCTGGCAAGCTCCTCAAAAAGAGGCAGGAGAGGTTTCCACATTGTCGGCTCGCCGCCCCAGATATAATAAAAAGGATGATCGTGCCGGGTCTCGAACACAATTCTCTTTACAGTATCAAAATCGAGCTGGTCAAGACGTTCACCACGTTCGAGTTTCAACCGCAAATGTCCGTTCTCACCCCATTGGCCGCAGGAGCCGCACCTGAGATTACAGACTTCGTTTACCCGGAGAGAGATCTGCCCTACCGGAGTGTCTTTTTCAGGATCATGATTTTCGAAATATTTTCTGAACTGCTGTGGAAACATGTACCAGGAATCAAGATTCCTGAATAAACCGGGAATGATGTACTGCTTTACAAAGGGCCAGGGAAGAAGCGCTTTCCCTCTGAACTTTGCCATTTCCAGAACCTTTCTTGCGGGTGTTTAAAAGAAAAAAGATTCTAAATATACTTCATCACGGGCTTCTCTGGAAAGCAGAGAGGTATTTATTTGCCAGCAGAGGTCTCCTGCAATTCTTTGTAGCATGCTTCCCACTCTGCCATAAGCTTCTCGATTTCCGATTCGATCTGCTTTATTTCCATAGATGTATTATGCAGAAGCTCGTGATCGGATGCGTTTGCAGGATCGTTGAGAACACTGGTGAGTTCAGCGATTTTTGCTTCCTGAAGACTGATCTGGTTTTCAACTCTCTCTAATATGCGGCTGAGTTTTTTCCGGTTTTCACGCTCTCTGATACGTATCTCTTTTTCATCCGGACCTGCGATTTTTCTGCTTTCCGTTTTCCCCGTATCACCGGAAAAAAAGGACTCAACATAACTTCTGTAATCCTCCAGTGTGCCAGGAAAATCCCTGATCGTTCCCGGCCTGATTTCCACTATCCTGGTTGCAATTCTGGAGATAAAGTACTCATCATGAGAAACAAAAATGATAGTTCCACTGAACTCCGCCATCGCATCAGCCAGTTTTTCCACTGAATTGATGTCCAGATGGTTTGTTGGCTCATCAAGAAGCAACACATTACCCGGACTTGCCATAAGGGTGGCAAGGACAAGGCGTGCTTTTTCTCCTCCTGAAAGAACCTCTACTTTTTTCTCTACATCATCCCCACTGAACAGGAATGCACCAAGGATATTGCGCACGAAGGTTTTTTCGGTGGAGATGGAGTCTTTGATCATTGTATTGTAGAGTGTTTTCTCCGGATCGAGTTGTTCGAGCTGGTGCTGACCAAAAAAACGGATCTCAACATTATGCCCGATCTCTATTTCTCCCCCTGATGGTTTGACCATCCCTGCGATCGTTTTCAGCAATGTTGACTTTCCGGCTCCGTTTGGACCCACGATTGCTATCTTGTCGCCTCTATTGACACTCAGGTAAACATCACTTAAAACATTCCTGTCCCCGTAACCAGCGGATACACCTGTAAGCTTTACAGGAACGGCACCTGACTGTTTTACTTCAGGAAAGTAGAAATGGATCTGTTTATTGTTCGATTCAAACTCCGGCATCTCGGCCTTAAGCTTCTCAAGCATCTTTATCCTTGACTGAGCCTGAGTGGCTTTTGAAGCTTTGGCCTTGAATCTTTCAACAAATCTTTCTGTCTGGGCTATTTTTATCTGCAGGTTACGCCTTCTGTTCTGTGCTGTCTCCAGAGCCTCGGCGCGATAGCTTTGGTATTGATCATAATTACCCTTGTACACTGTGACAGACTTGTTACTGATTTCAGCCGTGTAGTTGGTTATACGGTTGAGAAAATCCCTGTCATGGCTCACAATCAGCATTCCGCATTTCTGGCGCTCCAGATATTTTTCCAGCCATACAAGAGAATCCATGTCCAGGTGATTTGTCGGCTCATCAAGAAGCAGGAATTCCGGGGCAGAAAGAAGAAGCTTCCCAAGCACTGCCCTCATCCTGAACCCTCCTGAGAGATACTCAACCGGCTGAGTCCAACTCTGTTCAGGAATCCCAAGTCCTGCAAGAATTGCTCTGGCCCTTGCTGTAAGAGAGTAGATATCGTGAAACTCAGCAGCCTCGAAGAGAAGATCCATCTTCTGCAGAGACTTTTTCAGGTCTTCTTTATGGAGATTTTCGGAAACCGACTCCAGTTGCTTCTCAAAATCAAGTATATGCGAAAAGGGCTCAAGCACTATCTCCAGAGGGGTCTTGCTGTCCAGCACTTCAACTTCCTGAGGGAGATATCCAATGCTGAGTGATGGTGGTTTTTGCACTGTACCGCTGTCGGGTTGTTCTTCGGCACTGAGCATTCGCAGAAGAGTTGTTTTGCCTGAACCGTTTACTCCGATAAGCCCTGTTCTGCAGTTATCGTGGATGGAGAAATTGACCTGGTCCAGAAGGATTTTACTTCCGTACTGTTTTGAGACATTTTCGAAAGTGATCATAGGAGGGGAAAAATACAAAATGGGTTTGAGGGGGTTTGGGGGTTTCCTCTGGGGTGAAAGAGTGATTCTACTCTGAATAAGTAGACACGCATATTACCCCGGAGATGATTTAGAGAACAAAGTTTTTTTTATCCCGAAGATGATTTGTTGATTTAAGGTCTTAGATCATCTTTTTCATCTCGGAGGTTTACCCCAGAGGTGACTTTGTGACTAAGTCAATGAGGTCACCACAAGAGGTAAATTCCCTTATCTACGAGGTGACACAGTGACATAGGCCATTGCAGGCTAACAGTGATTTAACGGCTTTAAGGCACAATTTCCCCTCTGAGGTCCATACCTCAGAGATGAAACAGTGACTAAGCCGTGAGACAAAAAGTTACCTCTGGGGTGAGGTCGCCCCAGAGGTGAATCTATTACTCAAATTTGCCCCGATTT
>DAOTAZ010000430.1:0-3007 GCA_035382965.1 Chitinispirillaceae bacterium
GAAATGGTCTGATTGTACACTGGCCGGGTGGAATTAAGTCAAGAGGTGAGCTCCGCAGGCAATTTCATCATGTCATCGATGTCGCACCTACATTCCTTGAAGTCGCAGGACTACCGCATCCATCGATTGTCAACGGACATGAACAGCAGCCGATCGAGGGTGTCAGCATGGTTTACACATTTGATTCTGCGGATGCGCCAGACAGGCACGAGACACAGTATTTCGAAATACTGGGCAACCGGGGTATTTATCATCTGGGCTGGACAGCATCCACCGCGCACAATCCTCCTGTGGCGGTTCATCAGAAGCGGAGCCTGGATGACGATATATGGGAACTTTACGATACGAATACTGACTGGACTCAGGCGCATGATCTGGCGCAGAAATATCCGGAAAAACTGCGTGAGCTTCAGCGCCTGTTCCTCAGTGAGGCCGCGAGGCACAATGTTTTACCGCTCGATGACCGGACTGCGGAGCGTGCGGATCCTGATCGCGCGGGACGTCCTGTCCTTCCAGGTTCACGCAGGCAGAGATTGTACCCTGGCATAGGCAGGTTGAATGCTTTCTGTGTGATAAACACTAAAAACAAATCTCATCGGGTAACAGCGGAAATAATCGTGTCTGGAAAAGGCTGTGATGGGGTGATTGTGGCCCAGGGAGGTTTTCCGGGCGGATGGTCGCTTTACACAAAAGAGGGGATGCTAAAATACTGCTACAATTTTTATGGAATCGATCTTTTCCATGTAAAGAGTGCTGAACCGATCCCTGAAGGAAAGCATCTTGTGGGGATGGAGTTTAAGTACGATGGTGGTGGTGCAGCGAAAGGAGGGACTGTCCATCTGTTTGTAGACAGACGGATTGTGGGGGAAGGCCGTGTCGGGAGAACTCAGCCGCTTCCGTTTGCAAGTGATGAACCGCTGGAGATAGGCAGTGACAATGGTTCACCTGTTACTTCTGATTACAGTATCCGGAATTTCACCGGTGAGGTGAACTGGGTTGAGATCGAGATTCCAGAAGGAGCTGTGGACAACAGCGGGGAGATTTCCGGTGAGCAGCGGTTGAGAGCCGCTCTGATTACAGATTAGTCAAGAAAGAAGTTTTTTAACCCGGATAAGGAAGGCAGTACCGGTTATGAATGTCAATTCAGAAAACAATAATAAGGCCGGCGAAACCTGGGCTTGTCAGGTAATGATAAAACCTGTCGGATCGGCCTGCAATTTATCATGCAGGTACTGTTACTATACGCAAAAGTGCGGGGCGGATGGCTCAGGCAGTAAGGAGATGATGAGCGAAGATCTTCTGGAACTGTTCTTCCGTCAGTTGTTTTCATCATACAGAGGAGAATTTGTCTCCATAACCTGGCATGGTGGAGAGCCTCTTTTAAGGGGCATCGATTTTTATAAAAAAGCCATGCAACTGCAAAGAATGTATGGAGAGGGAATACTGGTAGAGAATTCTATTCAGACCAATGGAGTGCTGGTTGATGAGAACTGGTGCCGGTTTTTTCATGAGAATCGTTTCCTGGTGGGGCTTTCCATCGATGGCCCGATGCATGTTCATGACCGGTATCGAAAGGACAGGAGTGGAAAAGGTACTTACTCCAGGGTAATTAATGCAATGAGTCTTTTTCAGAAGCATGATGTTGAGTTCAATACCATATCTACTGTAAATGATTACAGTTCACAGTATCCATTGGAGATTTATCGCTTTTTAAAGGAGAGCGATGTTCATTTCATGCAGTTTATACCGGTAGTGGAGTGTATTACCTGCCATTCTGAAGGGGCACAATCACGGACAATTCCACCCGGAGCGCGTACCGGTAAACCGGTTGCGCCCTGGTCGGCAAAGCCATTGGATTACGGGCGTTTTCTGGTGAGAATTTTTGAGGAGTGGGTTACCAGTGATGTAGGCAGGTACTTTGTTCCTTTCTTTGATGCTGTTCTTGGCAACTGGTGCGGTGTAAATGCTTCATTGTGTGTGATGGCGAAGGAGTGTGGTAATGCGGTAGTACTGGAGAGTGATGGCAGCCTTTATTCGTGCGATCATTATGTTTTTCCGGAGTACAGGCTGGGTAATATAAAACAGAAGAGTTTTCCGGAACTGATGCACTCAGGCAGGCAGAAACGGTTCGGACAATCCAAATCCGAGCAGTTGACATCTGAATGCCGGAAATGTGAGTACCTGTTTCTTTGTCATGGTGAGTGTCCAAGGAACCGCTTTGCGGTTTCTTCTCATGAGAAGCATGGTCATAACTATCTCTGTGAGGGGTTGAGGCTGTTTTTCAGGCATACCGAGCCATCGATGTGTTACATGCGTAATGAACTGATGAATGGTCGTTTGGCGGAAGGTGTTATGGACTGGCATCGAAGGCTAAATTCAAACAGAGGAGCACAGGTTTTCAGAATATAAAGGACAATTGCGCTGATCTCTTTTCATGAAACTGTTTTACATGGAATTGGAAGTGCATGATGGCAGAAGAAAAGAGTGGAAAATTGATGCCGGCCAGCCGCCGTGCACACATGGCGAATGAGCGCACATTCCTTGCCTGGATAAGAACCTCCATAGGTGTATTAGCCTTCGGTTTTGCTGTTGAGAGGTCCGCGTTTATAAGTTCAGTGGAGCAAACCTTGTCCCGGAGTCTCACCCGTTTCGCGGGGTTTGTACTGATGGCGTTTGGAGTGATGATCTCCGCGTTTGTGTTTATCAGATATATTATTGTTGAAAAGGAACTTGACAGAGGAATGTATAAGCCCAATATGTTCCTTACATCGGCAGTGGCCTCTTTTGTGATTGCGATTGGAATGTTTCTGATCATCATATTGTTGACAGGGGAAGTGTGATTTACAGAAAAAAGGTTGCAAAACAGGTCCGGAGATTGTTATCTGTTCAAATCTCAGCGATGTATCTTTATCTCTGAAAACCTTGGTAGAGTTTGAAAAAAATAAGGAAATAAGGTTTATGTGTGTTTTCATCTCTGTTACTACTAAGCTTTGCCGGACAGATACTA
>DAOTAZ010000431.1:0-2998 GCA_035382965.1 Chitinispirillaceae bacterium
TTTCGATGCACTGCAAGGCTTGACTTACGCGGCTCTTGGTGATGGTATCGATCTTGCCGAGGCCCGCCATGCTTTACAACAGGGACTACACATACACAATGGCGATCCGCGCCTCCACCTTTTTATTGCCCGTCTGGATGCAAGGGCGGAAAGCTATACAGATGCGCTCGAGGAGCTTGCCAAGGCAAACAGACTCGTAGAGGATAAAATGCACTCTACTGTGACATTTACCTTAAAGGGAAAATCAACAAACAAACCGCCATTACAAATACAACATTCGGAGGTCAATCTAGAGAATTTACACTCGGAAATTCAGATCGAGACACAGCGGGTGCGTGCTGCTGCAGGGATTAAGCTCAGACCGGAATTTATGATGCGGTCACGACAGGGCGAGCCCGGACGGCATGCGTTGTTTGAGCTGACTGCACCCTCACGTCTCGAGTTTCCTAATCCGTGGGGAACACTGTCGCTTCAGATCACCCCTATCCATCTCAGTGCCGGACGACTGGTTTTGGAAGGTAATCCCGATGAATTGCCGTTCGGTACTGTTGAGGATGGTACCGGTGAGCGTGATATCAGTGCGGAAGGTGTTGCACTTGGTGTAGGATACAAACACCGCAACTGGCAGCTCGATCTGGGTGTCACCCCGGTGAATTTTGCCCGGTCAGAAGTAGTAGGCGGTTTGAGTTGTAAATTTACATTCCGCGATATCGCACTGATACTGGAAGCCTCACGAAGAGCTGTGGAGGAAAGTGTGCTTTCCTTTGCCGGAGTCACGGATCCAGGAACAGGACAGGTCTGGGGTGCAGTGGTGAAGCAGGGCGGAGCATTAACCTTGCGTCATGATGGCCGCGGCACCAGATCCTATGCTGTACTTGACTACAATTACCTGACCGGCAAAGATGTCAAACAGAACCACTCTCTCACGGCGCATCTTGGAATCCGATGGGAACTGCGAAACAGCATCAGCACCCATCTGGAGACCGGGATTGCAGCTTCCGCCATGGCTTTTGAGCGCAATCTGTCCGAGTTTTCATACGGTCACGGCGGCTACTTCAGTCCGCAGCGTTTTGTTCACTTCGGACTGCCAATCAATTGGCAGGGCAGTTTTCAGGCAATGACCTGGCGGCTGGACCTCGAGCCTGGTGTAACCTGGTTCCAGTTGGATGAGGCGCCTTACTACCCCCTTTCGTCAAGCGAGATATTTGATCCTGCAGCCCGGTATAAAAGCCGCGAATCGCTTGGGTTGGGTGTTGATGGTGTGTTGGAACTCAGCTATGCCCTGACCCCGCAGATATCTTTCGGGTCTAGGGCAGAGCTGCATACCGGTGATGATCATCGGGAGATCTGTGCGGGCGCGTATCTAAGGTTTGCCCTAAAAGGTGGCGGTGGTGTCAACCAGTCACGTGAGCCGTAATGAAATTGATCATTGATAAAAATATGATGGGTTCATTCCGGCTCATTTCAGCTACGCTCAGGAAGAATAAATTGAAATCCGTTAGTTTACAAAACCTAACCCTTTCTCCCAAAATCAAGCATCTCCAATAACCAGCTCCAGCCATTCTTCACTCCATCATCAGATCCGAATAATGAGTTGGAAATTCTTGGCTTCACTTTGGAAGTAATACTGGCACGCTTTTCATTCCTGGCAGGATGAGGGTAAGGATAGGGTGTGTACCCGGCTTTTTTCTTCATGAAATAATCCCTGTTCTCTTTTACACACTCGCGGGCTTTACCCTCAGTAACAAATGGGGTAGCATTCTTGCCATTAACCCTGTTGTTCCATATGTACAAATCTTTAATCTGGTCCTGAGCCGGGTAGCTGCTGTTGCTTTTGCTTTCCATGGTCAGTGTAACAGGGCGGGAAAAATCTCCGGTTAACTCATTATCGTAGATAACCCCGGTGCCACCCCGGATATACATTCCCATGTAGCTATGTTCAGAATTAATTTTGTTGCCGTAAATCTCGTAGGTGCGGCTTCCCCGGCCGAAAAACTTGTTCCCATGGGCATCGACAGGAGTAGTATTCTGTTTCCCGTCATTGATTGTGTTATACCTGAATACATATTTAGATCCATTATTTGAAGATACAGAATGCCAGTTTTTTACCGTTTTGTGTTCAAAAACATTGTCCTCGATAAAAGTAGCGTCCGCAGACCCCAGGTTTGCCTTCTTGTCCCATGATTTATCATTATCCCCGTAAACAACGATATCAGTTATCCTGTTTTCCTCGAAGCGGTTGTTATCGATAACTCCTCTTGATCCATTCCAGCTCTGAATTGCCCTGGTACCGAAATTTTTCATAGTGGTGTGATCGACCCGGAAGTCAAGGTTATCACCTCTTATCTGCACACCGCCGCCTCCTTTGCCCCCATCAAGAACGATATTGGTCAGCCTGAAGAAACCATCTGCGACAACGTTAAAAAACCAGTCCAGTCCAGAGGACTTTTTCAGAACGGTCTTCTTTTTCCCGGAGCCGGTTATTGTAAGACTCTTGTCGATGTTGATCCTGGGACCGCTGAAATTAAACTCCCCCTCCGGGATGACTATAGTAGCGTTTTCAGGAGCATTGTTTATAGATTCCTGAATGCCATTTCTGTTTCCGCTTTTTGCTTTTATTGTTTTTGCAGGTAATTGTGTTGTGTTTAATAGTACTGTGGTTAAGATACCGGATAACACAAGGTGCAGGTGTTTTCTGTAGTTTTTTTCAGGCCTCAGAAAAAACTCCTTTGAAAAGTGGAAAATTGAAGAAAGGTTAATGTAAGCTGTTGTAAAAAAAAAACGAAAGGGGATTTCGAACTGGAATTAAGTTTATTTCACCACATTGTTTCCTCAAAAACGACGTTCATCTTGATATCGTTATTGCGAAAGTAGAAATCAGGTCTATACATTTAAGAAAATGAAGGTGAAAAGCAGCATTCTATTTAAACCATTAAGTTTCGATATTTCATCTCCGGGGTGAAAAAAAGTTCTTAAAAAACAGGGGACGGACTATCTT
>DAOTAZ010000432.1:0-2995 GCA_035382965.1 Chitinispirillaceae bacterium
ACACTTCTGGGGGAGTGCAGCAAGGGACGCAGGCCCAGTTTTATCGATGCAGCCTCGCCGGAAAAAGGGAACTCCCTCTATATGTATTTTGTCGAGCAACTGAAGAAGCAGGTCACCAAAGTCGAGACAGGAAGGTTCGGTGCAATGATGGAGGTAGAGCTTGTAAATGACGGGCCGGTGACACTGATTCTGGAGAGATGAGGAATTCAGAATACTTCAGACATTCCAATACAATTATAATCAGTATTGCATTCAGCATTTTTCCGTGATATTCCAAAACCTCCCGTTCATCTTCGAGTGATACTCCAGCAGATAAAAGTAAAAAGATGGTCCATCCCTTTTTTTACTTTTTTCCTCTTCCCGGATGTAATAAAACATCCACCCGGAATGTCTAATGAGTGTCATTACATAACATCCCAAAAAACCTGTCTCTAACATGGAGAACAGTAAATATGCGAATAAAAACAAACTGCTTTGTACTGGCAGTGATTACTCTCTCCCTTTTAACCAGTGCGGAAGAAAAAAAAGCATTAAGCCTTACTGATGTCCTTAGAATCGCCTCAGACAGCAGTATAAGCATCCATCAGGCCCGGTACCAGACCCTCTCCCGTGAAGCCTCTGCAAGACAGGCCACCGGAAGCCTTCTTCCATCACTCTCAGCCAGTGTTTCTACAGGAAAGCAGGCCGATCTCAGGGAGAGCACATCTTCTCCAACCGGAGTTGATGCAGGACTGAGTCTCAGCTACAGCCTCTCTGCTCAATCTTTTTACAATCGCGAAGCTGCAAACCTGAGCAGAGAAGCCGCGATGGCAGCGGAAGAGCAGGCCAGGGATGATATACTGCTGGAATCGGCACAGAGCTTTCTTAATGTAGTATCAACCGGTGCAGCTATTGATGTAGAGAAGGCCAACCTGGAGTATGAGAAATCTCAGCTCGAACAGATAGAAGCGTTTTATCAGAGCGGAAGGAAATCGGTTTCAGATGTCCTGCAGCAGAAAACATTTGTTTCCGAGGCACAGTCAAGGGTATTGAAGGCTCAATATGCTTTTGATCTGGCACGGATGGAACTGCAGTCTCTTCTGGGACTGCCTCTTGAGGAGGAGATCTCTTTCCAGGACGATGAGATCTGGGGAATTTCCGAATCGATAAGCGCTGATTCATCATTATCTCCCCCGGAATCACAGAAAAATGTGACTATTTCCAGTATCGAAGCACAGCAAAAAACTATTGAAGCATCAAGGAAAAGTCTTCGTTCAGCAGAACTTGCCAATCTGCCATCACTGGGAATATCCGCCGGATTATCGGTAGACAAGAGGTTCTCAGATCTTGACCGGGGTATAAACGGCCCCGACGGGCGGGTAAGCCTCTCCCTTTCGATTCCGATTTTCGACAGGCTTCAGAGATCTACATCTGTCACAAGAAGTGAAATCGAGCTCAAATCCGCTCAGTTGAGACTTGAGGAACTCAAGCGGCAGGTAAGATTGTCTCTTGAGCGGGCGATGCTTGAGTACAGGATGGCAATGCAGCAGACTAAAGTGGTCAATGATCGTCTGAGATCAGCAGAGCAGACCCTCGAGGCAGTAAAGGAGAGATATGCAGCCGGAGCAGCCACACTCACCGAAGTTTCATCGGTAAATTCACAGTTTCTGGAAGCACGTCTTGCACAGGTTGAAGCACAACTTCAGTTGGTAAAGTCGTATTTTAACATTCTTCATAAAAGCGGTAATATCGCAGAGATTATCAAATCCGGCAACGGTTCGAAAGGAATTGGCGGATGAAAAAGAAAATTGTAATTGCAGTTCTGGCCATAGTTCTTATTATTTCGGCTGCCTGGTGGTTTTTAACAGGCAATGGAAAGTCTTCGTCATTTTCCTTCGAGACACAGAAGATCGAAATAGGATCAATCGAAAACGTCATCACCAGTACAGGCACATTGGATCCTGTCGGTGCGGTAGAAGTAGGTACGCAGGTTTCGGGAACACTTGCAAATGTGTATGTTGATTTCAACGACACTGTTAAAAAAGGTCAGATCATTGCAGAACTCGATAAGACATTCCTGTTAAGTGCACTTGAGGAAGCCAAAGCATCTCTTTCACGTACCAAGGCTCTTTACGAACAGGCTGAGGCTGAGTACGAAAGATGCAAACCTCTTCATGAGAAGAAATTTCTCTCTGATCAGGAGTTTGCAAAGGTGCGTACAGAGTATCTCTCACAGAAAGCCGCTCTTGAGATCTCTCAGGCGTCTGTAAATAAGGCCCGTATAAACCTTGGGTATGCCACAATCCGTTCACCGATATCGGGTATGGTGATCTCGCGTAATGTGGAGGCAGGGCAGACTGTTTCAGCCAGTCTTTCCGCACCGGTGCTCTTTGTGATAGCTGAAAACCTCAGCAAAATGGAGATACTGGCCAGTGTTGACGAAAGTGACATAGGAAGTATCAAGCCCGGCCAGAGTGTTAAATTCACAGTGCAGGCCCATGCAGACCGTATCTTTACTGGCAGTGTCAGCCAGATACGCCTGCAGCCCGAGGTGATTCAGAATGTGGTTACCTATACTGTGGTAGTGAAAGCTGAAAATCCTGACGGGCTGCTATTACCCGGAATGACAGCAAATATCGATTTCATTGAAAACAGGAGGGAGAGCGTTCTTATTGTGCCCGCTGCAGCCCTTCGTTTTACCCCTCCGGAAGCATTCCTTGACAAAGTTAACAACAAAAGACCTCAGGGGGAAAAAGGAAATAGAATGCAGACAGCCGGACCTGAACGTGGGAAGAGAAATGATCCTCAGGGTAGCCCTTTCAAAAAAAGAGGAAACAGGGCGATGCTCTGGCTACTCTCAGAGGATGGGTCGATAGAACCGGTACCTGTACAGACCGGCATTACTGATGGTTCCAGGACAGAGATTGTCAGCTCGAAAAACGAGAAAATCAAAGAGGGTGCGGCAATTATTACCGGTCTTAAGATCGGGAAAGGACAGAAATCGAAAAAATCGGTT
>DAOTAZ010000433.1:0-1276 GCA_035382965.1 Chitinispirillaceae bacterium
ATTAAATACACCTGCACTATATACCAGTTTACACAAAAAATTCCGCACACCCAATTAAACGGTTCATTTACCAAATTTCAGCCAAACTGTCCTTTTCCAGAAACAAAGCAAAAAGGCCCTAAGTAAATGCAAATTCCCCATCCGGAAATTGCATCGCTTTGAGCCTTTCAGCTTCATGATCTGTCATCTGATAACATGAAGTATTTATCGTAGAGCCGCTCGATAGTCATCGTCTCCAGATCAATTATAAGGCTGATTATTTCATCTTTTTCTATGACGGTATCCCTGTCGGGGCGGTCGTCGAGCGTAACAAACGGTTCCACTCTTTGATGCATCATAATTTACCCCCTGGTGCAGGATTTTCCAGTCTCTTTCTCTCAACCCTTTATTAAATATTTCGGCCTTTAATAAGAGAAACTTTAAATCTGACACTATAGCATCTATTAATAACTTCGAAACGATTCCTTAATTATTGCCTTCCCCGGTATTTGCACATAAAAACAATAGTATCTATTTTAATTATACACTGGTTTTTTTTAACTCAAAACAGACATTTAGTTTACCTTATCCTTTTCAGGAGAGATGCAGGTTATGAGCAGGTTTTTTCCCCTCTTTTTAATAATGATGGCTCAACTCTTTGCACAGGATCAACTCTCACTCCTTTTGGGTGATATCCAGAGTGGTCCCGCTGTCTACTACTCCCCTGAAGCCTACTCGTATTTTACCCGCAAAGGACAGGTGATTCCACCTCAGACTTCCAAGGAAAATGCGACACGATGCTACCTGGCTGCCATTAAACTCGGAAACATGGGAAGTGGCGCCATGATAGCCGTTCCGGCTCTGATTCAGACTTTTCCCAGGGCCATACACGTTTCAGAAATCATGAATGCACAATATTCCGGTGAGGGGAATTTTGAGGACTGGGTGCAGACCTATGTCATGAGTGAAAAAAATAAGTTTCTCCTTTCATCTCCATTTCTTGATTACAACTCGATCTCCATCTGTGAACAGTACATCGAGACTGTACACGAAGTACAATTCCCTTACTCAACTCCTTCTCCGGGCCGTGTGCCTGCCGGTACGATAGTGAACATCCATGTTACTTTTACGTTCCAGGTAGCATCCTGTGCACTGGAGAGAATCACCGGAATTTCACTTGGAAATGATCAGAGCGCCTGGAGTAACTGGTGGGAGCAGGGTGGAAAAGCCGCTCTTCCGTCTTCTTCAGAGGATGTAAAGGCAGTCGTAACATCACCAGCCCTCTCCTCAGGGCAGT
>DAOTAZ010000433.1:1286-2983 GCA_035382965.1 Chitinispirillaceae bacterium
TTTCTCCGAAATTGTCGTGAAGGGGAAATACAGAATGAGCCTTACGACCGGTGATGAACTGGTGGGGATAGTGGAATCAAAGGATGATACATCGCTTATTTTCGAAACCGTAGATGGAAAGCCTTATGCATTCCGCCACTCTCTTATCCAGAGATTTGAGCTTCTCGAACTCCCTAAGAGTAAAAAAGTGAAACAGGCAAATGAGCCCATTACAAAGCCACAGGAGATCTCCTATGAGGCTTTGCAAAAGAGGGCATCGACGGGTGCGCTGATTGAAGTGCAGATAAAGAACGGATCTGTTTTTAAAGGAAAACTGCAATCGATTACTAACGATATGATTCAGATCGACATTGATGGTTCGAAGATCCCGGTTACCAGAGATGCAATCACCCGTATTACCCTGCTTCCGGAGCAGGCAAAGGCAACGGAGCAGAAGAAAAAATTGGAGCCGCCTTTTGATACTATTCTGGTTAAGAATGCAAAGACCGATGACTGGGGTAATCCCAGCCCTAATATTGTACACTATGGGAAAATCAGGAAAGAGGATGCATTGTCGGTCACAATTGAACTTGTGGATGGCAAACAGGAGAAGGTTACCCGCTCGGAAATATTGAGAATCACCAGACACTCCACAACAGGCTTTGATGAACCGATAAAGAGGTATGCTAAACCTCTTTTCTGTTCGGATGATATGTTTCTGGTGGACATGCCTCCGGGAAAGCAGGACAGACCTTATTTCAAGGTGTGTGTTGACAGATATGAATACCCGAATATCAAGGGTACCAAACCGATGGGAAATATTTCCTATGAGCAGGCCAAAGCTTACTGTGAGCAGAAAGGCAAGCGTCTCTGCACTGCACAGGAATGGCAATGGGCCTGCAGTGGTATTGAAGGATATACTTACCCCTATGGATGGAATGTCGAGGAACAGAAGTGTAATTCCGATACCAGAGCTGTTGAGCCATCCGGAGCACGTCATAACTGCGTCAGTAAATTTGGTGGTTATGATATGACTGGAAATATCTTCGAATGGGTAACCGGTGACAATGCGCAGCCGATGCTTATGGGCGGGCCTTACTCCAAATGCCAGACCGTCTCTCCTGGTGTTGGTGGATCAGCAAAGCCTCAGACTGGTCTGCGGTGTTGTAAAAGCAACTGATCATTCATCCACAACATCGGCCATCACATTTGCCAGTTCATCTGCTACTCTGCTGAGTATCAAATCAGAGTAGTAGTAGCCATCGGATATTCTGGCCTTGAGATTTCTCAGATAGGATTCCTGTTCGGCCTCTTCCATCCATAGGAATTGGCCTTTACGGATGTTGAGTGAGTCGCTTTGTTTGTTCATTTTGCACCCATCCCTGGATTGTGTTACTTCCCTGCAAATCAAACCACATTTTAAATATCGACATGGGGAAAAAAAATCTTTAGAACATTGTGCCAGCTCAATTGATATGGGACTCTTTCTATTTATTCCTATAGAGTACAATTTCACTCCCATGCCATTATGTGAAAGCAGGAATCCAGTTCAGGCAAATGACTGTGGAAGACAATTATCATTTTTGTGGGGAGTGCTCGGCAGTGTTCAGTGAGCACTAAAAATCTCCTCTGAAGGTGGCGAATTATAATGCATTAGAGAGGTTGCATGGATAGCGGTGTACCTGCTGCAGGGATGATGTAAAATTGAATCGATCCGC
>DAOTAZ010000434.1:0-2960 GCA_035382965.1 Chitinispirillaceae bacterium
TTTCTGAATGAAATTGACGATCTGCTTGGGATCAATATTCTCGAGAAGGTTGAATCCTGTGGTTCTGATTGTCTGCTGAACTTTCTCCAGAATCTCCTTTGCCTTGCGGGGACCAAGGGCAGACTCAAGAATCTCCCGCGCATAATCTATTCCTCCCTGGGTAATATACTGGTGTGCCAGAGCGATATTATGAAACTCCTCAAGCACAAGCTCCCTGGTTTCAGGTGAGATATTATCCAGACGGGCAATCTCAGTTGACAAACGTTCGACTTCGGCTTCCTCAAGATTTTTGAAGATCTGGGATGACGCTGAAGAACCGAGAGCAACCATTACTATTGCGGCTTTGGTAGGACCTGGGATGGAATCTATATCCACAGCGTTTGAAGAATTGGGGTCATATTTTTCCCGGTAAAAACCGGTCTTGTCCGCCCCACCGCCACCATCATTCTTTCCAGCAGCCATAAATACTAATCCCGGAAATCGGTTTCTAAAAAGATTGCACGGTCACCCTGAGGCGACCGCATTTCTGAGCAAATTATATAACTCCTTGCGGCGCCTTTCAAGCTCAGCGTTTCTTTTTCTTGTTTGGATTCACCGGCTCTGAAAGCCATTGACGGATAATAGCGGCGATGTTCACAGGTTCCTCGCGGGTAAGCATTTCCACCCGCTCCAGAATCTCAGAACTGCGGCGCATGTCGTCAGGAAGCTCCTGCGTTACAGGCTCCTCTACCCCAAACTTCTCCAGTGCCGGAACAGGCGGGTTCATTGCATCTGCAATGGTCCGGGCCAGATACCTGAGAAATATCAGGAACAAAACAGCGATGAAGAATATCAGACTGTACCTGGCAATTGTAGTGTAAAGCTCCCATTTCTCCCTGGAACGCATCTCCTGCTGCTCTCTTCTGAGGAACTCATTGTCAAACTGCACATTTGAAACTGTAATCTGGTCCCCGCGGGTCAGATCGTACCCAACCGCATTTTTCACCAGATCCTCTATATTCTGAAGCTCCTCTGCACTGCGGGGCATGAAAACACTCTTCTGTTCCTTATCAACCTCATACCTGCCGTCAACAGCAACTGAAATAGTAAGCCGCTTGATATTTCCAACTTCCTGCACCAGATGCTGCACGGTTTTGTCAATCTCGTAATTGATAAGCGACCGCTCCTTCTGGTTATCACCATCAGGAGCATTTTTCTTGGACTCCTCAATTCGCTCTTCTGAGCGGATAACGCGGCTCTCCGGATCGTACTTCTCAAGAGTCTGTTCAACCCTGTCAAAATCAAGATCACAGGCGACCTTTACATATGCCTTCGACGGGCCAAGGACATTGGTCAGTATCTGGTTGGCCTTGCCCTCAATATAACGCTCCACATTCTGCTGAAGTTCCATATTTCTGGAACCGGTCAGAGCCTCTGTGTCCTCTCCGAACGGATTGGAAAGAAGCTTCCCTCCGTAGTCAATTACAGATATGTTCTCAGGTTTGAGACCATCAACACTCGATGAGATAAGGTGGGTTATTCCCCTGATCTGATCCTTGCCAAGCTCCCTGCCGTGCACACACTTGACAACTACAGACGCCTTGGCGTCTTTCTGCTGGTCAAGAAAAATGGTGGGTTCTGGTATTACGATGTGCACCCGGGCACTCTTTACTTCATCAAGACCCTCTATAGTCCTCTGTATCTCCCCCTCCAGCGCCCTTCTGGCATTAAGCTTCTGAACATAATCGGTCATGCCGAAATTAGCTTTGTCAAAAAGCTCATATCCAAGGCCCCGCTTCCTGGGCAGTCCCTCCCTGGCAAGCGCCATTCTTATTTCGTACAACTGTTTGACATCTACGGTAATAGTGCGGCCATTGTTCTCAAGCTTGTATTTGTAGTTTCCCTTTTGAAGCTGTTCGGTGATCGATGCCGCCTCTTCCAGATCAAGATCAGAGTACAGTATCTTATACCCGGATTCATGTCTCGAGCCGCTCGATGACCACACAAGGAGCCCGGCCATGCCAAGCACCATGAAGGCTATCAGAGATGTGGTTACAATTTTTTGCTGTAAAGATAACCTGCGCCAGATCGCAGACAACTGCACTATGAGCTGTTTGAAAAACTCAGGCATGTTCTCCCCTTGTGCTCTTTATCAAGGCGGCTCCCCCTCCGCCTCTCCTTATAATCTTATCCTCATTATTTCCTGGTAAGCGTCCATGACCTTGTTTCTGATCTCCATCATCATGTTAAAAGCCACATTCGCTTCCTCAACACTGCTCATCACCTGATGAACATCTGTAATCTCCCCGGCAGCCATCTTCTGTATCGACTGGTCCGCCTTCTGCTGCATCGCATTGACATCACTGAGAAAATTCTGGAATGTCTCCTTGAAAGACACACCGCTTTTCTGCTTTGCACCCGGAGCCTTTTCAATGGAACCACCCGACTGAATCGGGCCAATGGAATTGATCTGGTTCATTTATGTCTCCTGTTATATAGGTATAGTCTATATCTATTATGCATAGGCGTCAAACAATCCGCCAAGTATTCTTCCATTTTCTCTCGGCTCAGCAGCTGAAAATGACACCCCTCTTGAGGGAATTGCCGCTGCAGACAGAGTCTTTTCCCGATCAGAAACGGAAAGACGCTCCCCCCGCGCCACAAATCCACTGTTACGCAGACGTGCTTCCTGTGTCAATTTCATAAACTGAGCCCACGCATCCCTGTTTCCAACCGCTTGAGTGTTCACCTTCTACATTCCCCCCGCTCTACAACTGCAACGCCTGATTGTACATGCCCTTCAGAGCATTAAAAGCCGTAACATTTGCCTCATAAGCCCTGGTTGCGGCTATCATATCTGTCATCTCCTCAACTACATTTATGTTAGGCATAGCCACATACCCATTTTCATCCGCATCAGGATGAGATGGATCATATATCATCCTGGGCGGACGCGAATCTTCCCTGATCTCAGCCACATT
>DAOTAZ010000435.1:0-2947 GCA_035382965.1 Chitinispirillaceae bacterium
ATCCCCATCCGCCTTACAACCTCTGCAATCTGATGAGAAGGGAAAACACTCACCGTGGTTCTGATTGTCTCCAGCTTGTTGATGTTGCTGTCAAACCCCGCCACAATCTCAAACTCCCCCCCGGCCAGTATCGAGTGCTGAAGAATCGCACTACCCAACCTGCCAAGCCCAACCAGGCAAGCCTTCTTCC
This sequence comes from Chitinispirillaceae bacterium, assembly GCA_035382965.1. Lineage (GTDB taxonomy): Bacteria > Fibrobacterota > Chitinivibrionia > Chitinivibrionales > Chitinispirillaceae > JAAYIG01. Next base: position 191 of record DAOTAZ010000435.1, read on the forward strand.
CGGAAAAGAAACCTAAACGCTCCCCGATCAGTTCTTTAAGACGGCTGACATCGTACCCGCTGCCACTACAGCCCGCCCCTCCCAGAAAACTGATATCCTTCCGTACATTGTGAGCACTTATCCCAAGCCTGCGCTCAAGCTCCGATGAAGAGATACTGCTAACCCCCTCCCTCTCCAGATCGAGAAGAAACTGGTAAACCGAGCAGAGACGAGTGATAGCTGGTAAAGGTATTTTATTCATAGTTTGTGAATTATTTCACTAATAATATACATCTAATTTGATGCCAAAGCAAGTTAATTCTTAAATATATCTAAAAATGCCGGTTAAATACACTCTTTCTGTGAATTATTTCACAGTTTAATCGCTTGCTTTTTTCCCCCTTTACTTCTCTCGCTTTTTATGGTATAGTTATTCATTGGTCGGTTTGGTTTAACTTCCCGGAATTCGCATCATGACCATAGATGTCTTAGAAGTAAAAAGAAGGCTGCAGTTATTACTCAATGACCAGAGCCTTGTTGAGGAGTATTTGCGCCAATTCGGGCCTTCCGCAGGCAACCAGAACGCAAAATCATCCTATAACCTCAGAAGAGAAGATGAAGACCCGATCTATGAGATCAAACTCACCTGCCCCGTATGCAGCAAAAAAGGTATCATCTCCTACGAACTGAAATCCAAGAGCCAGACTATAGTTTTAAACAAGTTTCTGGTTCCCATCTACACCGGAAGACCCGGATTCAAGACTGTCGATTACACTCTCCTTGCCCCAATTGTCTGCCCCCAGTGCCTCTTTGCGTCACCTGACAAAAGGGACTTTGCCCGTATCTCTGAAAGCGACCAGATAAAAAGCCAGATACCGGACAGCGTAATCACCAAATTACAGGAGAGTACCGATAAACGCAAAAATCTTCTGAAACCGGAAACTGATCCGATGACCTGTTTCAAACGCCCCAGGTCTGCCGCCGCGGCAATTGATGGCTACAATCTTTCCCTGGCCAGAGCAAAAGTTGAGGCCTGGTTCAATCTGCCCTATGCGCAATTCAAAATGGGTGCCTACTGCCTGAGAATCGCTAAAATTCTCAAAGATGGCGGACATGATAACATGGAAATACTTAACAATGCCATAAAGTTTTTTGAGGAAGCGTTCAGGCTCTCAAACTGCCCCTTAGAGGAATTTGAAATGCAGTCTGTCTACCTTCTGGTCGCTCTCAATCTGAAAATCGGTGACCAGAAAAAAGCAAGCAGTTACCTGAATGTGTTCAACAACCTGCAGAGCCAGCGTCTGCTTGAAATGGAAGAGGATCCCTCTCTCAACTGCAATACCATCAACAAATGGAGGGATAAAGCCCGGTATCTCTGGGAAGACAGGGATGATCCCGAGCTGTTCAAAGATGAATAGACCGGCAAACCACCCGGATTTCCTTAATGACTGTCAAACAGTCTGTCGTAAATCTTCTCCATCAACCCGTTCGCGGTGCCGATATATCTGTTTATACCTTCCAGTATCTCCTTCTCCCCCTGTATCCACTTCCCTTCCGTCATCTCATCTTTACAGTTTCTGACAAGGGCCTCAACTGACTCTTTTTTTATTTCCAGATGAAACTGAAGAGCCAGTACCCTGTTATCATAAATAAAACACTGGTTTTTGTACGCTTCACTCGATGCTATCCACTGTGACCCGGGAGGAAGATCAAATGTGTCACCATGCCAGTGAAAAGCTGTGAATTCCGGGGGCATGTCTTTAAACAGATCCACCGTCCCTGCCTCGGGTGTCAACTTCACCGGAAACCATCCGATCTCCCTCTGACCACCCGGAAAGACCCTTCCACCCAGGACATCTGCGATCAACTGCGCTCCCAGGCAGATTCCAAGCACACTCTTTCCGCCCGCAATTGCTTTCTCTATGAAAGACTTCTCCTCCACAAGCCATCCATACTCCTTTTCCTGGTAAACACCCATGGGCCCGCCCATTATCACCAGTGAATCGAATTCTGAAACAGGAGGAAACTCCACTTTTTCAAACAGGAGGCTTTTTGTTACAGTATCTCCACGGGCCTGAGCCAGTTCACAGATATAAGCCGGGGTCTCAAATGGTACATGCTGGACATAGTGAATTCTTTTCATATCATCTCACCCTACTTCAAGCTGCGCCTGAGCATCCACAACATCCCTGTTTATGAGCAGCAGCGCCTCATGAAACTTGTCTGAAAGGAAAGTATCGGGTACCTTGTCACGAAGGGTACGCAGAAGCTGGATTGTCATACGAAGCACTCTGACCAGATCACCTTCAGGAACACCAAAATCAGCCAGTTCCTTTAAGCTGCATCCGTTTGACCAGGAGAAAACCGGTGCTGCCAGTGAAAAATCCATCTCCCGTATGGGCATGCTTATGCGGTGCTTTATCTCTTTCATCCGCAGCCGGTGAATAACTTTTTCCGCTTCGAAACGCAGCCGCATCGATGTAACCGGGGCAGTCTTGCGGGAGCGGCTCTCCTCAGTGATAAGCGCAGCCAGAACCACAGGAATCTGCTGTACTGTAACTTCCTCAAAACTTCTGGAATAGTAAAGCTCCGCAACCTGAATCTCATACCCGCTTACAGCAGCGGCCAGCTTGCCCTTATCTGTCAATTTTGTTCCGTCAAGAAAGCCTGTTGCCTGAAGAAAGCGGATACGATTCTCGATCTGCTTCTCCTCCTTCCGGTAGGCTTTGGACATGGAAAAGACACCCTGACGGAAATTGTGAAGGCTCTTGCGGAAAA
>DAOTAZ010000436.1:0-2942 GCA_035382965.1 Chitinispirillaceae bacterium
CGATTCAGTTTCAGCAAGTCAGGCTGAACTTGAACCTGTTGCAGCCGTTAATCCTGTCACAGTGGAAACAATCCCGGTTTCCACACCTGTGTTCGATGCGGATATCTACGATTTTGCTTTGCGTCAGACCGGCAGTGAAGGGATTCATGAGATTACAGTCCTTCCCAATGAAACTGTCGGAGCTTATGCGGCATGGCTGGGTATTCCGGAGATAGCTGTGCTGCGCCTTAACAAAATGAATGAATCTATCAAGGTGGGTCAGGCACTGAAAATCCCGGTTCCTTTTGATAAAAAGGAGGGTTTTGTCAACGCGCGCCGGGCTTTCCACCAGAGTCATGAGGAGAGATTTTTTTCCAGGTACAGGATTACTACAGTCAAACCCAAAATCATGAAACACGGAGAGACTGTCTGGACTCTTTGCAGAGGAGAAACAGAAATTCCGATCTGGCTGCTGCGTAAATTGAACAGAGGTCTTGATCTGGAAAAGCTGCGTCCCGGAACTGTGGTTATATTCCCTGTAATAACCCCTCTGTGAATTTACAGGCCTTTATTTCCTCAGGAACTTTTTTACCAGGCTTTTATAATAACCTGCATACCTTCTCAACAAAGGTTTGATTACGATTTTATCGGCCAGCCTGTTTTTCATCAGTTCCTTTTTGTCTTAATCATCGATAAGGTCCAGCCAAAACAGGAGCAGAACGGTGCATTGCAGGGGCTGCTATCCTTCAGAAGAGTAATTCCCGAATAGATATTGCCAAGTGGTGTGTGGTCATTGACGCATCTTGTAATCGTGCCGTCAGAGGTGATCCGGATTCAAAGCTAAATGTATTTCACTAAAAAGAAATAGCAGTTTATCTGCGAATTACCAATTTCCATGTGCAGTTAAGCAGACAAATGTTGGCTTGAGTGTATATTTAGAGGGTATGACAGAAAACCCTGACGATTCTTTTTCTCCTGAGTTCAGGAACATAACATCCAGAACTGCCAGATCGGGTGCAATGATGCTTATAGCGAAATGCACTCGCCATGGTTTTGCGTTTCTTGTCTACTTCCTTCTTCTCAACCTGCTGGTTCCTTCAGATTTTGGTCTGATGAAGTATATCACAATAGTTCTGGGTGTTATCAATATGCTGGTCGAGCTTGGTTTCTCTATTGCGATTGTTCAGAAACCGGTTCTTGAGAAGGATGAGGCATCTTCTGCATTCACAATTACTTTTTTATCGGGATTGGTGATGTATGCAGGGGTATACTTCGGGGCGCCTGTTATTTCCGATTGGTTTCATGCTCCTAAGCTTATAAATCTGGTTAGGGTTGGATGTTTGTCATTACCGCTGGGAGGTTTGTCTGTTGTGCAGCGGGCAATTATCCAGAGAAAAATGCAGTTTAAGGTGATAGCCTCAATTGAAGTAATAGCTGCTGTAATTGGATCAACATTATCAGTTGTTCTGGCATTTCTTGGCTTCGGGGTGTGGTCGCTTGTATCGAGTGTATTGTGTTTTAATGCGGTTTCTTCACTGCTGTATATCCTGTATGCAGGATTTCCGGATGGAAACTATTTCAGATTATCTGCTGCAAAGTCACTGTGTCCTGTTGGCTTTAGTATGGTTTTTCAGAGAGTGATTGATTACCTGACTAACAATTTTGACGCAATACTTATAGGCAGGTATTTTGGCGAATTTACCCTTGGCATTTACGGAGTTGCTTTTGATATTGTAATGCTGCCGCGGGTAGCTTTAGGTGCAATTCTCTCGCAGGTATTGATTTCTGCTTTTTCCCGTGTTCAGGAGGAAAAAGAAAGGGTTAAGAGTGGTTTTCTTCAGCTCACAGTATTTATCAGTGCAGTTTCGGTACCGTTTTTCATGATTGTAATTGCTTTACCCAAAGAAATCTTGATTATTCTTGGAGCATTTCGCAGTGATACGGTCTGGCTGGGAGCAGTCGAGCCGCTTAAAATTCTTTCTCTCTCAGGTATTCTGTATGTACTGTCAAGCTATCCCGGGATGATCTGGATCTCGCTTGGAAAGGTAAAACTTCGTATATTCTGGGCAATTGCGATGGCAGTAACCATGGTAGTTGCTGTACTCATCGGGATCAAGTTCGGCCTTTCCGGTGTTTGTTGGGCTCTATTAGTCAGGGCTGCTGTGCTCACACCTATTGCAGTCGCTGTTAGTTGTAAATTATTCTCTGCCAGGCTGGGGGAATATCTCAATCTTCTGATGCCATCCTTTGTTTCCGGTACTGCAATGCTGATAGTGATAATGATAATAGAAAAACTTATACCTGCAGGTACCCTGAACAGCAGTGTGCTATTGCTATGCGCCGGGGTTTCAGTCGGGCTGTCTGTTTACATCCTGATCTTTGTTCTGTTCTGGAGAGAGCAGTTTACGCAGGTAATCAGGCCTTTTAATCTGATTTTTAATAAACCAGCAAATTAATAGTGTATTTCCTTTTTGCTGCAGCCTGTTACAGACAATTGAGATCCCTGTAAGCTAATAAACGACTTCGAATACTTTGTGCCTGCCGTTATTGTTTATCAGATTCAGATTGTTATAGCTGTGGTCGTTGTCGTATAAATCGCCCAGAGAACCTGAAAGAAGACGGCAGCGTTCAGTAAGGACCACAAAACGCACCCCTCGCCTCCGGCACTCATCAGTAAATTCATCGAGAGTATTTACGGGAAATTCGGGGTATTCTTCATTGTAAAGGTAAGTACCCCATCGTGGAGAACCGCCATTGAAATATGGTATGTAAAATGGCATGGAACGGAAATAGAGATTGAAGTCTGTTGTGAAAACCTGATTTACACCACTGCACCCTTTTGAGATGAGCAGTGCCTCAAGTTCAGATCTGGTTCTGTTTTCTTTATAACGGTTATTCATTTTATGGTAATCTTTGTAAACAAGGATCATTATTGCGATTGCAAGTACAGGAATGGCAAATCT
>DAOTAZ010000437.1:0-2935 GCA_035382965.1 Chitinispirillaceae bacterium
CCGGAACTCCTCTCTCAGGATAGCATCTGATTCACGTACTGCCTCCAGACGTTCACGGGTGATCGCGCCAAGACATCTCACACCGAGACCCGGACCGGGGAAGGGTTGACGATACACCATCGAATCCGGCAATCCAAGAACTGTTCCGCATTTCCGGACCTCATCTTTGTAAAGGTATTTGACAGGCTCAACCAGTTCGAATTTCATATCATCAGGTAAACCACCTACATTGTGATGAGCCTTGATAGCCCTGGCGGTTTTGGTACCGCTCTCAACGATATCAGGGTAGATGGTTCCCTGTGCCAAAAAGCGGATGCCCTCAAGCTTTGCAGCCTCTTCTTCGAAAACACGGATAAATTCGTTGCCAATTATTTTGCGTTTTTTTTCAGGGTCACTGACCCCCTCAAGCTTACTCAGAAACCGGTCCACAGCATCCACATATACGAGATTCGCTCCCAGTTTCTCTCTGAAAACCCTCACTACCTCCTCGGACTCACCCTTGCGCAGCAGGCCATGATTAACATGGATACAGATGAGATTACTTCCGATCGCTTTGATCAGAAGCGCTGCAACTACGGAACTGTCAACTCCGCCGGACAGGGCAAGGAGTACCTTTTCATTTCCGATCTGATCCCTGAGCTCAGATATTTTATCCTGCGTAAAAACATCCATGTTCCATTCAACTTTACACTTACATTTATCGAAAACAAAATGACGGACAGTCTCTTCATCCATCGTGTCTCTGTTAATCTCCGGCATGTCATCACATCCTGTCGCCATGCACGGATAATCGCTCTGTAAAACATCCTTTCCGGGACAAACCTTGACACCGTCGACCATGCGGTTTTTCCCGCCTGCATAGATTATTCCCTTAAGGCCGGAATAAGCTTTGATCTGCTCAAGAGTTATATCATGAGGTACTATCTCGCTGTAAACTCCCATCGCACGTACCATCCGCGCGATCACAGAGTTATCGGTACCACCCAAATCGATGACTAAAATAGTGTCCTGTTTCAATGCAAGATCCTCCGGAAAAGAAAATGGGGAAAAGATTAAATATATAATATGTAGTTATAGTTCCTCTGAAATTGTACCCGGACATAAGAGACATTCACATCACCAAAGCATATTCCTGAACATAGCTGAAACAGCGCATAAATGGTTATTTTCCGATAGCAGAATATTCAGAAGCAGAAAACAGACATCATCATTAAATTGATCATTTATTAACCATGTTTGTGGTTTTTATTGGAGATATCGGGAAACGAGAACTGCTTTGGTGATGGGAACAGAAACGTCCTTAATTCACCTCTGGGGTGAGTTATTGAACCTGGTGAGGCATCATTTAACAGGTTAAGTCACTATTTCACCCCAGAGATGAATCAATGACCCGGAAACAAAACAAACCATCGTTTCCTGCAAAACAACCTCAATAAAAATGATGCTGTTTTTTGATTATTACTCTGCACAGCCTCCCAGAGCACTTCGTGGAAACGTGCCCATTTCAATTTTCACCGGCACGCCATTACTGAAATGATCGGTCTCATCCGATGGCCTGAAGACAGTCACAGTTTCGGTACCAGGAGCTGTTGTCAAACCAAGATCATCAGGCCTGGACTGATCAAACAAACCTTTCTTTACCGTAAAGGGTGTATCGGTTGCTTTAACAGAAATGCCTGAAAAAAGGATACAAATAATGGTAAAGAATATTATATGGTCAGCCCGGTACATGGAATCTCCCTTTCCCCCTTGGCAGGGGAATTTTTTTATCGTAATAATGACCTGAAATGGTGATTATAAATCTGTACATTTTATTATTCACCAGAGTTCATCAAGATCATCATACTAACTTAAGGTGACATGGTTCCGCCTGGTTTACTTTATAGCATTACCCGCCACCGGATTAAGCAGCCTGCTTGAGTGTACTCCCTCTCCCTTGAATATCGCTATACGGATTTGTGATCCCGGGGGAATCGAGCACCACTGGTTTTCCTTGACCTGAAGAGAGACAATCTCCCGGCCGGCAAAATCGCATAAAGAGAGTTTACCTGAAACAGGGGAGCGGAAGTTTACCATCCCGGCTTTTATCCGCCACTCAGGAGATATCTTTTTCAATACCGATACCAGTTTTGTGCCAGTTGCCCCCTCCACAAAAAGGCCGACAGTGCGTGTCATGGATGAGTTTTCCCTGTCAGTCACTGTAAATGTGAAGTAAGAGATTCCTCCGGCCTTTGCAGGGGTGATACTCAGCATCGAGTCTTTAACGGAAAGTGTGGCAAATGATGAGGTGCCGGCTTTCCAGACAGGTGATGTCAAAGTGTAACCGCGTGTCAGCTCGGCCATGTTAAGCTTAACGGTTTCACCAACACCTGCAGTCACATGAGGAGTAGCCATCCAGTTCAGGTAATCCTCAAGATTTGTGTACCCGTCTCCGTCAGGATCTGCATTGCTCTCAGAAAAGTCATCCGATCTGGAATTGGGATTTGTTCCAATTGCAAATTCCCACCAGTCAGGCATACCGTCTCCATCGCTGTCAAATCCCGCCGGACGGCTTGTGGTGGGGTAATTTTCGTACCCGCCGACATCACTTTCACGATCCGGAATTCCCGCTAACCCGGATTTACTTCCCTTATATGTTGTTGTTCCGTTGAGAGTTTCCCTGATTATACGCTTGTCATGATCATCGAAAACAGGCATGTTCATGCCCACATCAGAAAGAACGCTCTTATAGGCATCTTTTGCGGAATGTATTGCGGCATGTGAGGGGAAAAAGGGTGAACTCACCCAGAGTGTCCAGTCAAGCTTCTGGCCATTTGACAGAGTATATCTGCGGCCGCATTCATTGTTTGTCCCATCACACGTGAAGCTTCCGTTTTTTGCCTGAAGGATATTGCCGGAGTAATAGTAACTCTGTGAACCCAGTCCTGCTCCCTCC
>DAOTAZ010000438.1:0-2878 GCA_035382965.1 Chitinispirillaceae bacterium
CGTTCCACATTTTCACCAAATCCGGGCAGTTTACAGATTTTATGCTCCCTGGCAGCCTCCTCCAGTTGCTCAAGTGTATAAATCCCCAGCCTGGAATTGATAGCAGCTACTCTCTTCCCCCCCAACCCCTCTATTTTCATGTACTTTATCAATTCAGGGTTGATCCTCTTTGACAGTTCCTCGAATGCTGAAAGGTGACCCGTGGAAACTATCTCCTTTATCTTCCCCGCAAGGTCCTTTCCTATACCCGGGAGCTTCGAAAGATCCTCGCCATTAGCAATCAGATCCGAAACATCCTGGGAGAGCGAATTTATTGTCCTTGCTGCAGTTCTGTAGGCTCGAACCCTGAAAGGGTTCCCCCCCTCAATCTCAAGCAGATCAGCCATGTTATCAAAGATAGCTGAGATAGCAGAATTGTAAATCCGCATCACTAACCCCGATGAGCACCCGCTATAAACGGGATACTTTTATTCTCCATTTCTGCAAGATATTTCTCATCGTACTCCTGTTCAATTAACCGATGAGTCGGGGGACTCTTTTTGAGTCTTAGAAGCGCAAGAGATCTGGTTTCCAGATCATATTTACCGGAGCAGACGTAAAGTGGTGAAGCAGTAAAAGTAACCGGATACTTGGTATCTAAAATCAGCTCCCATCTCTGTCCTCTTTCGCATTCGGGAAGAGAAAAGATTACAGGTTCGTAATGAGCATTAAGCAGGATAAGCAGGGTGTCATCGATTACCGGATCTCCATGCTCATCTATCTCCTCTATCGCATCACCCGATAACTTCAGGCCCAGATATCTCACCCTTGGGTTATTCCAGTCCTTCTCCGTCATCTCCCGTCCCTCCGGGTGCAGCCAGGTGAGATCTTTTGTTCCCTTTTTCCTGGTATCCCGTCCGCTGAAAAAATTACGCCTCTGGAGGACCGGATGACTGTGAAAGAGGGTTATAAGTGATCTTGTAAACTCCAGTAGTTCTTTACCCCTGATATCAAGATTCCAGTTTATCCACGATATCTTGTTATCCTGACAATATGCATTGTTGTTACCCAGTTGTGTCCTTCCAGATTCATCACCGCTGAGAAGCATCGGTACACCCTGAGCCAGAATCAGAGTTGCAAGAAAATTTCTCTTCTGCCGCTCCCGCAGTTTAATGATGATAGGATCATCCGTCGCCCCCTCTATCCCCCCGTTCCAGCTCAGATTCTCATCCGTACCATCCCGGTTATCCTCTTTGTTCCCCTCATTGTGCTTATTATTGTAGCTGACAAGATCATTAAGTGTGAATCCGTCATGGGCTGTGACAAAGTTTATACTGGCGTACGGACGGCGTCCTCCCCTTTCGTAAAGATCACTGCTTCCGGTAAGACGGTATGCAAGATCCCCCACCTGCCCCTCATCACCCCTCCAGAATCTCCGTACTGTATCCCGGAATTTACCATTCCACTCAGCCCAGAGCACAGGAAAGTTTCCAACCAGGTATCCTCCCGGACCAAGATCCCAGGGTTCGGCGATCAGTTTGACACGGGAAATCACCGGGTCCTGATGAATCAAATCAAAGAATACAGAGAGCCGGTTTACATCGTGAAGCTCCCTTGCCAGAGATGATGCCAGATCGAACCGGAAACCATCGACATGCATCTCTGTAACCCAGTATCTCAGACTGTCCATTATCATCTGCAGCACATGAGGATTTATCATGTTGGGGGTATTGCCGCAGCCGGTGTAATCAAGGTAGAAACGTCGGTCCTCAGGATTAAGATTATAGTAGCTCAGATTATCAATTCCCCGGAAACAGAGAGTGGGGCCCAGATGATTTCCCTCGGCGGTGTGATTGTAAACCACATCCAGAATTACCTCTATTCCCTCCCTGTGAAGAGTCTTGACCATGGTCTTGAATTCATTTACCTGTTGACCTGATGCCCCTGAGGAGCTGTAGCGTACCTCCGGAGCGAAAAAACCGATGGAGTTATACCCCCAGTAGTTGGTAAGACCCTTTTTTACAAGGTCACGCTCGGAAATTGACTGATGCACCGGCATGAGCTCCACAGCAGTAACCCCGAGAGAATGAAGATACGCGATCACCGCCGGACTGCTAAGCCCCGCGAAGGTGGATCTCATCTCAGGAGGCACTTCCGGATGTAATGCGGTGAAACCCTTTACATGCACCTCATAGATAACGGTCTTATGCCAGGGGGTCTGAGGATTTAGATCATCACCCCAGGAGAATGCCGGATCTACAACCACACATCTGGGCATGAAAGGAGCACTGTCCCGTTCGTCAAATGAGAGATCCGCCCTGCTGTCCCCGATCCGGTAGCCAAAGAGGGAATCATCCCACCTTATAGTTCCGTCAATTGCCCGAGCGTAAGGGTCAAGCAGGAGTTTGTTGGGGTTGAAACGATGTCCGGATGGTGGATCATAGGGGCCGTAGACCCTGTAGCCGTAGCGGAGTTCAGGACGGGCCTCGGGAAGGTACAGATGCCATGTAAGGTCAGTATGCTCTGTAAACCTGACCCGGTTTATCTCTTTTCCGTCATCATCAAATATACAGAGTTCAACCGCGCTTGCATTCTGGGAATAAAGGGCAAAGTTTACACCCGCACCATCCCAGGTGGCTCCCAGGGGGTAGGGTTTTCCGGGCCAGACTTTTACCGGCTTAATACTCATCGGGTGAATTGCTCTGATTTTTCAATCACATAGTTTTACTCAGGGGTCGGTATCGGCATCGGTATTGGAATCGGAATCGATCCCTCACCTCTACATATACAACGACTCCCACCAACAGCAGAGAGCGCGCAAAAGGAGTGCCGAAGCACTGTGGCACGGATCTTGCAAAATGATTTTACGATTCAGAGATCCTTAACACTTTTAAACAGA
>DAOTAZ010000439.1:0-2871 GCA_035382965.1 Chitinispirillaceae bacterium
GCTGAGAAGGTGTGATCCGGCATAAATTCTTATTTGGTTCTATGGCCAGTGATGATGTAAAAAGTTCAATTGCTTTTGCAAAATTTCTGTTCCGGAATTCCTGCAGACCTGAATGATACAATTTTTTTAACTCGGAAGTATTCTCATCTGCTTCCCCTTTTTCAGAGATCAGCTCATACACCTTTACAGGAAAAGCTTTTCCAACAACCCTTATTTTGTCCAGTTCTCTGAACTCGAATTCTTCAGATACATAATTGTAAGTATTCTCGCCGATAAGTATATAAACCCCGAACTGCTTTGCAGCGCTCTCAAGTCTTGCCGCAAGATTTACCTCATCACCCATCATCGTATAGTTCATTCTTTTGCTGGAACCCATGTTACCGATGACTGCTTTTCCACTGTTTATGCCTATACGCATTCTCATGTTCTTTACTATATCAGGCCACTTATCGCCCTCGATTGTCCACTTCTTCCGTAAACGATCGAGCTGCTTCTGCATTTTCAAAGCTGTCCGGCATGCCATCTTCGCGTGGTCCTGGCAAGCCACAGGTGCACCAAAGAAAGCTATAATTGCATCACCCTCATATTTATCCAGAGTACCATTATATTCAAGAAGTGTATTTGTCATCTCAGAGAGATATTCGTTAAGAAGAGTCACTAATTTTCTGGGAGAACCAATCTGTTCAGAAAAGCTTGAAAATCCCTGTATATCGGTAAAGAAGGCGGTGATTTCGCTCTCTATACCTCCAAGCTGCGGAACCATCTTTTTCTTATACATATCATTGATAATCGCAGGGGAAAGATATGCAGAAAACGTCGAATGTAAATACTTCTTATTCCTCTCCTCAACCAAAAAGCGGTAAGCTATCGACAAAATGTATATGTAAACCATCAGGAACAAAGGCTGAGAGACTGGAATCCAAGTTTTTGAAATGCCAAAGAGAGTCAGGGCAATCAGAAAATGCATGAAAATGCCTGCCAGAAGGACAAACCATCCCAGTACAGGAGAAAAAAGAGTAAAAAGCAGTGTGCCGGGTATAGCAATTGACGCCAGCAAGATCAGGGTTTCTCTTCCATCCCACTTGTTTATAAAGGTGTTTTGAAGAATAGAATTGAGCATTGACGCATGGATTTCAACACCAGGGAAAGAGATATCATGTGGAACAGGTTTGATATCAAAGAGATTCGGCAGACTTGACCCTACAATAAATATCTTCCCGTCAAGATTACCCTGCACCCTGTCATTGAGAATGTCATAATAGGAATAGTATGGGAACGTTTTTGCAGGACCGATATAGTTGATGGTATGAAGATTTTCCCTGTCCAGCGGAATCCGCACTGAAGGCCCGATTTCAAGCCTTTTACCCTCAGGAATTGACAATACATCATCCCACGAATAATCCAGCAGTTCTGTAAGTACCGGTTCGGTTAAAACCGGAATCGAAGAGAAAAGCCGTCCATCTTTCCTTGTTACAGTCAGACCGTAGAACAAAAGCCGGTCTTTCTCAGATGTGTAATTTCCGATCTCATCTATATTGATTTTTAATATTGTCTTCAGGTCTGTTTTCTGCATCCATACTTCATTTCCGTCAGCCTGAGAGCTTAAGACCCACTCATCGGCAGTACTTTTTTCGATATGAGTATCAGAAAGCAATTCTATCTTCTCACCCTCATCCATCTGCAGGTAATCCTCCAGCGACCTTTTTTGTATCTCCTTCAAAATGTCCCGGGTGATATTACCTCCGAACAGGCGAAATACATATTGACCGGACAGGGAATCGAATCCTGCAGAACAGAATGATGAGACCTCCAGGGATTGTCCCTCTTTCAGATCCTGGATCTCTTTTTTACTTTCAAGCAAAGCCTTAAGCTGCCATGATGAAAAATTGGGAAAAGAGACCTCAATGGAACCATCACTTGTTTTAAAAACTTTAAACGGTTTTCCGATCTCCAGGTATTTTTTGGGTTTGTATACAACCTCAGAGTCCTGAGTTCCAAAAAGCCTGCATGCTGCCGATACACTCAGACTCAGCAATGCCAGATTATTGTCACCGTATTTGTAACACAGCGGAACCGAACGGATGATACCGTCTTCATTCGGAGGAGCATTGACAAAGCCAATACTCATTGCGGAACTGGCAAGTGGCGGGAAAGTGCCATCGATCACCGGCTTGGTATTGGTGACACCGAAAGATCTTATCACATCAGGATCGTGCAATTTGAAATAGCCGCTGCTGTTGAGTGATTTTAACCATGGTACCGATGTCCGTTTGCCGGCTATTTTCCACTCCAGTTCACTGAAATCATCCTTGTTCCGCATAGAAACGCTGTGGATCACATTTCCGGCATTTTTAGTGGCATTTGCAAATTGCAGGTCATAATCGATTGAGGATGCTACACTGTCAATGAAAGAAGGTGGAATACGCATTCCGGGGTTGGCATCTATAACATTCTTCAGGATTTCTGTAGTATTAACACTGATATTGCTGTCTTCGGGTTCATGAAAGCATATATCGAAAAGTATCGCGGCAGGATAATGCTTCTGCAGAGAGTTAATCATCTGTGCATGTGTATTGCGTTTCCAGTTCCCGTAATACCCTAATTTGTCTCTGGAAACACTTCGCTCATCGATATCTATTATTTTTATATTCAGAGCATTGCGAATCTGGGACTGGTCATCTCTTTCCAGATATTTTCTGCCAAGCACCCATTTGCACCTCAGATAATAGGTCTGGTTTTCAACTGACTCTACCATGTCAGGAAAAAGCCAGTAAGTCAACAGAAGCCCGGTTGAGGCAATACCCAGACAAATGAGTGCTTTTTTCAGTATGCGAGGTATCAATGTGGATAGAAAACTTTCACAGAGAATTT
>DAOTAZ010000440.1:0-2843 GCA_035382965.1 Chitinispirillaceae bacterium
ATGAATAAAAATATTTTGGTAATAGGTGTGTCCACCAATTCGGGTACATTTCATTCAATTCAAGGGACGGACTATCTTTTTAAATGTTATTAAGAACGGGTTTCCAACAGGGATGCTTTAGGGCAGTTGTATTTGGATGGGACATGAGACTCAGATGCAGTGAGAGAGGGGCCTGGTTAAGTTTAAAACAAGTTAAGTCACTATTTCATCATTGCGGTGAAAAAGAGATCGATTATTAGGTAAAAGAGAGTGGATAAAGAGGTAATAAGGTCATTATCAATAGTATTATTTCAGGACTCCTTAGTTGATAGATGCTATAGCATTGTTTCATAATAAAACATTTGCTTTATAATGAAATAATTGATTCCTTTAGATTATTCGATCTGTATTTCCGCTATTTAGGTTAATTTTCCGTTAAATTCGATTAGAACAGGCCATTTTTTTATTCTGAATCAAAACTGAAATAATGCAAACTATATGTTTGAAGGAAATGGCATGGTTTTTGTATGCATTCTATAATCATTTTTTAATTGTATTATAGAATTGATAAGATCGGAGGCAGTTTTTATGGGGAAGATAATTGGTATAGATCTGGGGACTACTAACTCCTGTGTTGCAGTGATGGAGGCTGGGAAGCCGGTAGTTATTCCTAATCCGGAAGGTGGTCGTACTACTCCGTCAATAGTTGCTTTTACCAAAACTGGTGAAAGGCTGGTTGGTGCGATAGCCAAGCGACAGGCGATAACAAATCCTGAGAACACGATTTTTTCTATAAAACGTTTTATGGGCCGTCGTCACAGCGAGGTCGAATCTGAGGAAAAGCGGGTTCCCTATACAATCAAAGGAGCTCCTGAGGAACCGGTCAAGGTAAATGCTCTTGATAAAGATTATACACCTCCAGAGATTTCTGCCATGATTCTTCAGTATCTCAAGAAAGCTGCTGAGGATTATCTGGGTGAGGAAGTCAAGGAAGCGGTTATCACTGTCCCGGCATATTTCAATGATGCCCAGAGGCAGGCTACAAAGGATGCCGGCAGAATTGCCGGTTTTGATGTAAAGAGGATAATAAATGAGCCTACTGCTGCATCGTTGGCTTACGGGCTTGAAAAGAAGCGCAATGAAAAGATAGCCGTTTACGATCTTGGTGGAGGTACATTTGATATTTCGATTCTGGAACTGGGTGAGGGGGTATTTGAGGTAAAGTCTACTAATGGTGACACTCATCTTGGTGGTGATGATTTCGACAAGGTTTTGATTGATTACATAGCGGAAGATTTTAAGAAGACTAACGGGATAGATCTCCGTAATGACCGCATGGCTCTTCAGAGGTTAAAAGAGGCTGCCGAGAAGGCAAAAATCGAGCTTTCTTCTGCGATGCAGGCTAATATCAATCTGCCCTTTATTACCGCTGATGCATCGGGACCCAAACACCTTGATATGACTTTGACAAGGGCTAAACTCGAGCAGCTTGTACAGCATCTTATAGACCGGACGGTTGAGCCTTGCCGGAGGGCTTTGGCAGATGCGCACTTGAGCGCAAGTGATATCGATGAAGTTATACTGGTGGGTGGAGCGACCCGCATGCCTGCTGTGCAGAGTAAAGTTGAGGAGATATTTGGCAAGACTCCTCATAAGGGTGTAAACCCGGATGAGGTTGTTGCTCTTGGGGCTGCGATCCAGGGTGCGATACTAAGCGGTGATCAGAGCGTAAAAGATGTGCTTCTTCTCGATGTTACTCCTCTTTCTCTGGGTATAGAGACTCTGGGAGGAGTAATGACAAAGCTCATAGAGCGCAACACTACTATTCCTACAAAGAAAAGCCAGATTTTCTCCACTGCGGCTGACAATCAGACTGCTGTAAGTATTGTCGTTTACCAGGGAGAAAGAGAGATTGCCGCTCACAATCGTTTGCTTGGCAAATTCGATCTTATCGGTATTCCTCCGGCTCCCCGTGGAGTACCTCAGATAGAGGTTACTTTTGATATTGACGCAAACGGAATTATGAATGTCAGTGCAAAAGACATGGGTACAGGAAAGCAGCAGGCGATCCGTATAGAATCATCGAGCGGTCTCTCCGAAAGTGATATTGAAAGGATGGTAAAGGAGGCCGAGGCCAACGCTACGAGGGATAAGGCGGAGAAGGAGAAGGTGGAGGTCAAGAATCAGGCCGATCAGGTAATCTACCAGACTGAAAAGACACTGGGTGAGGTCGGGGATAAGATATCCGAGAGCGATAAGGCTGCTATTGCATCTGCCTTGAATAATCTTAAGGAAAAGGCCAAGACAGATGATACTGAAGGTATAAAATCCGCAATCGATGCTCTTATGAAAGCCTCGCACATCATGGCTGAAGCTCTTTACAAAGGGTCTGGGGGGCCGGGTGCTACAGGTGGAGCAGGTGCTGGTCCACAGCAGCAGGGGCCATCAGCGGAGTCTACTTCCGGAGAGGAACAGCAGAAGCGTGATCGGGGTGAGGGAGCAGTTGATGCTGATTACGAGATAGTTGACTGATTAGGTTGGATTGGATATTTGTGGTTTTAACGGGGTGGGTTACCTGCCCCGTTTTTTTTTAGGGGACGGACTGTTTTTTTCTTCTTTCTTAGGGACGGACCATCTTTTTCAGGAGAGCATGGGACGGACTATTTTTTGTTCTCATTCTTAATCACCAGGGGACGGACCATCTTTTTCATTTGTGATATTTCTTCGGCCCGGAATTTGCATCTCCTTACCTCCACCTTACATCCACCATACCCTTTCGCCGGAGGAAAATATGCCTCGAATGGCCCGCATAGAATCACCTGGTTCCCTTTTCCACATAATGGCGCACTCTATCGAGGGAAAAC
>DAOTAZ010000441.1:0-2837 GCA_035382965.1 Chitinispirillaceae bacterium
TAACTCACGGAAATAAAACAAGGGACGGACTATTTTTTTCTCTTTAAAGGGTGCTGTCTATGGTACTCGTTTTCATGTTTTGTAATATGGTTATGGGTATTGGGTTCTCTGCCTGCTACTAAGGTTTTAGACAGATACAAAGGTTTAGAGAATAAGAGTCAATATTTCACCCCTGAGACAGTTCAGCGTTTTAATCGCTTAAATCAATCTTTCACCCCAGAGGTGCCTTATGGAAATACCATCCCCTTGCCCATAAATCCAGCAAGAGCTGCCTTTTCTCTCAAACGAGTTCTCCTCTTAGAAATAGATACCCCTTTATCCATTTTCGGAAAAGTAAAAAGATAGTCCGTCCCTTGCAGTTCGTCCCTTGCAGTTTTTTATGGCTCGCTAATTGCAATAGACTATTACACTCAATCTTTTGCGATTACGAGGCATAAATGGCTGAAAAATCCAAAAGGAAACTAAAAAAGAAGATTAAACCTGAAGAGCCGGTTCCCGAAAAACCATTAAAAGAAGACAATTCTGAAGCTGCACCACGGGACAGCAGACAAACTCCCGGAAAACTGCTATCCCACGCCACTGTACTCATCTTACTTCTGGCAGCAAGTATTGCATTTTTCCCGATGGCTTATATTTTTCTTGTACCTCTGGCACTTGCAGCCACTATTTCAGCTCTTACATTTCCGGTCTATAAATTTCTCCTCAAAAAGCTGAGAAACAAAAAGTTCCTGGTATCGTTTATCTGCTGTGCAGGTTTGATTCTCCTTGTCCTTATACCTTTGTACATTTTCATACATCTCATAGTAAATCAGATAATAGAGATACTCCCTACTGCTATCCCATGGGTGCGTGAATTCCTGAAGACCTGGCGGGAACAGCCGATAATCGCCTGGTTTTTAAAAACGCCTATAGGGAAATACGCTGTGGACCAGGTTGAATGGGAATCCGTGGGACAGGAGATTATCAAGAATAGTGCTTCTGCCGCATCCCTTGTCCTTAACAGAACTTATGCTGGTGTCTTCGGAGTTGCCTTTGATCTGCTTATGGCAATTCTCCTTCTGTTTTATTTCTACATTGACGGAGAGAGAATAATCGAAAATTTCAAATCTCTTCTTCCAATCAAAAAATCCCAGAAAGACATGATTGTGTCCCGTTTTACACTGATTTCCCGTGCTACCGTCCTTGGAACTTTGATAATCGGTCTTGTTGACGGCCTTCTGGGAGGATTGACTCTCCTTATTTTTGGTGTTAAAGGCTGGCTTATCTGGGGTTTTATAATGGTGATTCTCTCTATACTTCCTGTAGTTGGTGTATCGATTGTACTGGTACCCATTGGAATAGTCCAGATATTGATTGGGAGGGTCTGGCAGGGAATAGGAATCCTGGTGACCCATTTCCTGGTTGTCAGCAATGCGGACAATGTGATACGTCCGCGGGTTGTGGGAAGCAGCGCACGAATGCATGATGTGATAATTCTTATTTCAACAATCGGAGGTTTGAGTATCTTTGGAATCACAGGCTTTATCATTGGGCCAATAATTGCCTCGTTTTTCCTCACCGCACTGGATATTTACAAAGAAGAGTTCTGTGAAGATCTTCCTGAAGGCTGCGTTAATCATGCTTCACAGAAGCCTGCAATACAGGAACCCTGAAGGTTGTAAAGATCAGGATAAAGGGGAACAGAAACTTATGTAATACATTATAGTGGCATTATCCAGCTCAGCTATAAACAATCTCCATCTTTTCTGCTTGCCCCCGTTCCTCCGGTATGCTTTTATCCGAGCCGTATAAAAGCACTGCTGTGTCTATCAATGCCAGATGGCTGTAAGCCTGGGGAAAATTTCCCAGAAGTCTTCCAGATGTAAAATCAATATCTTCACTGAAAAGTTTCAGGTGATTGGAATGAGAGAGGAGCTTTTCAAACATCGCACAGGCTCTCTCTTTTTCTCCAATTTTAAATAATGCAGAAATCATCCAGAACGAGCACAGTGTAAATGATGACTCCGGCTTCCCAAAGTCATCATCATTACGATAACGATACATCAGATCGTTTTTACAAAGCTGCTCAAGTGTTTTGGTAACAGTCATGACATAACGGGGATCCGAAGCATCAAGGAAACCGTATGGCTCCATAAGAAGATTAGCTGCATCAAGATGTTCACTTCCGTAGTATTGTGTGAAAGAATTGATTTTTTCATTCCAGCCTTTTTCCATTATATCTTCTTTTATTATCTCACGAGTCTTGCACCATGTTATGGAAAAGGAGTTCTTCCCAAGAAAGGCAGCTATCCGGGAAGCCCTGTCCATCGCCATCCAACAGAGCAGTTTTGAGAAGGTAAAGTGCTGTTTTTGACTGCGGAATTCCCATATACCCATATCCGGCTCATTCCAGGACTCAGTCACTGTCCGGGCAATAGATCTCACGATTGTCCAGAGGCTCTCTTTTGTCTGAGAATCACATTTAAATGTGCTTAAAAATGTGAGGATTATATCCAGAAGAACTCCATATATGTCATTCTGTTTCTGGCTGAATGCTGCATTGCCGATTCTGACCGGGCTTGAATTTTCATAGCCGCAGAGGTGTGTAAGGATACGCTCATTCAAATCCTTCTCACCCCTTATCCCGTACATAATCTGTATTTTCTCGTCTTTGAACGGTACGATGTTTAATATGAACTGCATGTAGCGTTTGGCGGAATCGATATGCCCCATACGTGCGAGCACAGATGTGGTCATGGAGGCATCCCTGATCCAGCAATACCTGTAATCCCAGTTACGCTCAGCCCCCGGGGTTTCAGGAAGAGAAGTAGTGACCGCGGCCAGAAGTGCTCCTGTGG
>DAOTAZ010000442.1:0-2826 GCA_035382965.1 Chitinispirillaceae bacterium
GAGGAGAGGGGGCAGGCTGAGGCTATTGCCCGAAATCTGACCGAAATGGCAAAGATCGAAGTGCCAATCATCTCAGTTGTGACAGGTGAAGGCGGCAGCGGTGGTGCTCTGGGAATCGGAGTAGGGGATGTGGTTTTGATGCTCAGTCATGCAGTGTACTCTGTGATCTCTCCTGAGGGTTGCGCATCCATACTCTGGCGTGATGCATCTTTCTCCTCAAAAGCTGCCGAGGCACTGAAGATCACTGCCAAATCACTGCTTGAACTCGGTATAATCGATGAGATCATTCCTGAACCTCCAGGCGGTGCTCATACTGATTCGCTTAAGACTGCACAAGAGGTGAAAGCGGTTATTTTGAAGCATCTCAAGAAGTTAACATCGTTGTCACCAGCCAAACTTATCTCTAAACGATTTGAGAAGTATTCCGCAATGGGAAAATTCAACAAATAAACGGAGAATCCTGTGACCAAGAAAAATCAGAACCCTACTGAAGACCAACTGCATAAGATTCCGCTTCGTATCACCGATACCACTCTTCGTGATGCTCATCAGTCCTTATGGGCGACGAGGATGAGAACCGATGATATGCTGCGGATAATCGATGTAATAGACAATGTTGGCTTTTACTCTCTGGAATGCTGGGGAGGGGCTACATTTGATGTGTGTTTGAGATTCCTGCGGGAAAATCCCTGGGAACGGCTGAGGATGATCAAGGCCAAAGCCAAAAACACACCTTTGCAGATGCTTCTGCGCGGACAGAATCTGGTCGGCTACAGGAATTATGCTGATGATGTTGTCGACAGATTCGTTGCGCTCGCTTGTGAAAACGGTATAGATATTTTCAGGGTATTTGATGCTCTTAATGACACCAGAAACCTGGAAGCTGCTTTGAAGGCGGTCAAGAAGCATGGTGGCCATGCACAAGGTACTTTGTGTTATACCATCTCTCCTGTGCACACTGTTGAAAAGTACGTACAGTATGCAAAAGAGCAGGTTGATCAGGGGATCGATTCCCTTTGTATCAAAGACATGGCTGGTATTCTTTCTCCGATCTCTGCTGAGCGGCTTGTTCGTGCGCTCATCAAGGAACTGAATATTCCGATTCAGCTTCATTGTCATGCCTCTTCGGGAATGGCTATCGCCACCTATGTTGAGGGTGTGAGGGCTGGTGCTGGTGCAATCGACTGTGCTATCTCATCCATGGCTGGTTTTTCATCACAGCCACCGGTTGAAACAATGGCAGCCATATTTGCTGAGACCAATTACTCTGCAGGCCTCGACATGGATGCCTTGGAAAAAGTGGCGAAGTATTTTGCTGAACTGGCTCCCAAGCGGAGGCAGTCCAATGCTCCGATGGCGATAATCGACCCGGAAATCCTCCTGCATCAGATACCAGGGGGTATGATATCTAACTTCCGGTCACAATTAGAGATGCAGAAAGCGCTTGATAAACTTCCTGAGGTACTAAAAGAGGTTACAAGGGTGCGTGAGGATCTTGGGTTCCCGCCCCTGGTGACGCCCACAAGTCAGATAGTGGGGACTCAGGCTGTAATGAATATTATTTCAGGGGAACGTTACAAGATAATTCCAAATGAAGTGAAAGATTATGTAAGAGGGTTGTACGGAAGGTCACCTGCACCGATTTCTGAAGAATTGATAAAGAAGATTCTGGGTGATGAAAAGCCGATTACGTACAGACCGGCAGACCGGTTAGAGCCGATGCTTCCGAAATCCACAGATGCTATTGATCCAAATCTTATCGAGCATGAAGAAGACATCATTTCATACATTCTTTTACCCGAACCTGCATTGGAATTTTTTAAATGGCGGGCACTTGCACCTGAATCACGTCCTGAAACACCTGCTGATCTTGAACTGAAGAAGCTTAAGCAGGAGGTGAAAAAGGAGACTGAGGTTGTAAAGACACAGGAAACACCGGTTCAGGTTTCACCGGCACCGATAAATCTTCCACCGGATTTTCAGGGAATCACAAAAGAGATAACCGAGAAAATAAGCGGGCTGGTATTAGAGGAACTCATTTTCAGCAGGGGAGAGTTCAAGATTGCTATTAAGGCATCGGGGACCACTTCCACTGTTGCGACTCCAGCTTTTGCTCCTTCAGCACCGGTTGCTGCTACTCCGGCGGTTCAGCCTGTTGCTTCTGCTCCTGCACCTGAGCAGAAGAAGGCGGAAGCGTCTGCTGATGTAACAGATATCAATCAGAAGACGATCAATTCACCGCTTGTCGGTACATTTTATTCTTCTCCCGGTCCGGGGAAGCCGAAATTTGTCAAAGAGGGAGATGTAGTTGAGAAGGGTGCGAAGGTGTGCATTGTAGAGGCGATGAAGCTTTTCAATGAGATATCCGCCCCGGTGAAGTGTAAGATCATAAAGATATTGGCGGCAGATGGTAAGGTTGTAGAGAAGGATCAGCCGTTGATTGCGATTGAGGAGCTGGAGTGATTTTCCCGGTTTTTTAGGGACGGACCATTTTTTTCTTTTTGGTTTTTGTGGGGCAGGTGGTGGCATCTGCCCTGTTTTTTTTGGGTGAGGGACGGACTAACTTTTTTTCCTCCTCCTCAGGGACGGACCATTTTTTATCTCTGATTTTCCTTCGGCCCAGAATTTGCATCTCCTTACCTCCACCTTACATCCATCTCATCCTTTCGCCGGAGGAAAATATGCCTCGAATGGCCCGTATAGAATCGCCTGGCTCTCTTTTCCACATAATGGCGCACTCTGTTGAGGGAAAAGAACTCTTTATCGATGATGACGACAGGCTCGATTTCCTTTCCCGTTTTGCGAAAGGGTTGAAAAAATGCGAAT
>DAOTAZ010000443.1:0-2824 GCA_035382965.1 Chitinispirillaceae bacterium
TGAATAAAAATATTTTGGTAATAGGTGTGTCCACCAATTCGGGTACAATTCACACTCTCTTTTAAGTGGTACCCAAATTCCCCCTCATCTCCTCATCAATCATCCCGCTCAACTTCACTGCCGGCTCTCCACGTATTATCATCTCGTAAACCTTCTCATGACGCTCTACCAATGACCTGAGACTGTAAACCCTCTCCACAAACTTCCTCCCCTCCCTGCCCATCTCCTTTCTCCTCTTCTCATCCTTCAGCAGCCCTTCGATAGCATCACGCAGTGCCCTTCTATCCCCTTTTTTAACCAATATTCCGGTTTTCCCCTGGATTAATGATTGTTTAAGCCCTCCGACATCGTAAGCCACCGGAGGAACCCCCATCGACTGCGCCTCAACAACAACCCTTCCAAACCCCTCCTGATATGTGGGAAGAACCACAAGTGTGCTTGATCTGTAGTACTGACGCAAAGCGTCGTGGTTTACCAGCCCGGTAAACATAACCAGGTCTTTCATCCCCTTTTTCTTTATCCAGGTGTAAAGCTCCTCCCTGAAAGAATCGGAATCACACCGGCCGGCAAATACAAGAAAACAGGTTATCCCTTTACTTCTAAGTGTATGGGCGGCCTGAAGGAGGTCCAGATGACCCTTCATGGGCCATACGCGCGCAGGAAGAAGCAATACAGGATATTGGGAGATCGCTCTGAAAGACACTTTCCGGGGATCGAAATAATCGGTGTCTATTCCATTGGATATATTGATAAATCTCCGATGCAGATATCCCGGTATGTTTGTGCTTGTAACACCTGATACATACCGGGTCCTGTCAGCCTGTTGACGGATCGGGAAATAATTAAACCATGCATTATCAAAATGATTGATTATAAGCACCGGGATATTTGCCTCTGCGGCAGCGGTCATCAGTTGTAAACTATCCCTCCCGCCTGGAAAATGATTCACGATAAGATCAACCTTGTACTCCCTGAAAAGACCGGCTAAAACCTCCTTAAAACCGGACACCTCCCTGAAATAGGGCATAAACATCTGCTTCCCTGTCTTATAAAGCACATATTGATTGAGATACTTAAACCTGCTGTAGGTTTTTCTGAAAAGAGAAATGAAAATATTGTGCTGATAACGGTTGAGGTTTTCTCTGAGAGGAACACTGGATGACCTGTCTACCTTAAGAGGTATTTTAACCAGAGTCCCTCTTCCTGCAGATTCCTCCGTAATCTCAACCCCTTCCTCCTCAGGAAGATACAGATAGAGAATCTTTACTTTATTACGGGAGAGAAGCATCCTGTTGAGATTATCGATATGAACCTCAACCCCACCGCCACCGCTTAAAGCATGCGAAAAACGCAGTATTGTCTTATTGTCAAGCAATCCAGTCTGCGCCATTTCCTTTACACCCTTGTTAGCATCTCTGAATCATTATTCCAGGGATTCTTATTCCCTCTTTTAATCGGTGAAACCGTTTATCAATCCGCAATCCTACGCCGCCAGTCTGTCCTTTAACCCTTTTTCCTCCTGAATATATTTCTCATAAATTTGAGAAATCTGCTCATGGGAGATAAGCTTTTCGCCGGCCTGGAAAATTTCCGATTCCTCCTCCTCGATATGATGCTCGATTATATCCTTCAGCACCTTAGTCCTTGCAATCCAGTCATCAGCATCAACATTTAAATCCATAAGCTCGTTAAAGAGATTGCGGGCAATCCGATGCTCCAGTAGAGCCTCGAGGATAATCTCGTGCGATTCTCTCTTGTTGTCAAGCACAGGGTAGAAGACCTTCTCTTCACCCTCCAGATGAGGGACCAGGGCGACTTTCAGCTCTTTTATGAGAGTCTCCCGACGGCTGGGGCTGGAATTTAACATCCTGTTAAGTATCTGTTTTACCTCATTGTGCTCTGTTCGGATCTGCTTGTAGAATTCCGGATGCATCGATATACCTCCTTTGTGTGTCAGGCTGGTTTCTGTTAGAGATTTGTGAGGCTATTTGTGTGCCAGATTTTCGGCGGCGTTTATCGGTGGGCGTTTATCGGTGGGCGTTATCGGCGGCATTAATACCGCCTCTAGCCAAATAAAGCCCGTTTAAACGGGCTTTTCTTGCGTGGAAGCGTCATTCATGACGCCTTCTGCTGAGGTTTCTTTTTCTTATGAGTAAAAAGCTTCACCCCCACATGTTTCCTTCCCAAAACAAAGCCTACAGTCGCGCCCAGCAATGTCCCGATAATATGATTGAAAAGAAAGCGGAAAACCCCGGACAGAAGTCCAAATATCAGCTTCAAAACCAATGAAATAAGCCCTGCTATCCTGCAAATAACCCAGAATGGAAAACGTATGATTTTGCCAACCATAGTCTGTCTCCTTACTTTATGAGTCTGTTCTGTACCTGTGTTACCTACGCTTTCTGCTTAGATAACCTGAAACAAATTAGGAACCAAAAAACTTTTTCTGTCTAAATCCAAAATAATCACTTCTAATCAATATAATTGTTAAAATCTTCTCCCCCTGCTATAATTAAACCATCTTCAATCATGTTAATCAATGTAAATCATAATTAAATCCTCTACTAGGATCAAAATCATCACCATCAATCAGTTTGATTGTATTAAATTCTTAATCAGATTTTCTTCCGAATTATCCAATATTTCCCTATTTAAAACAGATGACCAATACAAAGCTGATTCATCCACATGATAAGTTTTTTAAAGATGCATTCAGCCGCATTGATATAATGCGAAGCTTTGTTGAGCACTATCTTCTCCCTGAAGACAAGGTGGAATTGCCCCGAAAAAATGGACACGTGACTAAGCAATTTTCTTCCGTTTG
>DAOTAZ010000444.1:0-2808 GCA_035382965.1 Chitinispirillaceae bacterium
GTTAATTGTGCTGATGGGGAGGTGGTAGTATCTATTACAAATGCCGATTTATCTATTTTTTTACTTTTCCGCACAGCGATCCACTCCGAAGAACTCCACTCCTCGTCATCCTCATTGCACCATTTTCCATACAGACTATCTCCTGCTTTTTTAATCACAAAAAATCCGGGACCCCGGTGATGCTGTTCGGCACTATCGTATGGAAAACCATCCAGTGCAAACTCCCACCATTTAAAAGTGAAAGTATCGGCTTTCATGGTACCTTCAAGCTGTCCGTTATTAAAGGTATACTTACCACTAATAGATTCCCCGGTCTGATCAAGGATCATCAAACCTTCTTCACCGTTCCATCCAAAAAAGCATTTCCATGTTCCTGTAAGGTCAATTGAGGGGTCATCGGGAGTATCAGATAGAGATGACGGATTATCGCAGGAAACAGTAATAAGGAAAAAAAACATTACATGAACTGAAAAGAAATGTCTGTGTCCCATTTTACCCTTCTTAGTATTGAAAACATGTATAAAACTATGATTTTTCAAGGATTCAATAATATAAGAATGGGGGAGAGCTGTAAACAATATCTGTTTTACTATGATGTTCCACAAGGTGAGTAAGAGAAATACTGAGGTTTTAGAGTGATGTAAATAATGGAGGAGGCGGATAGTTCCCAGGTTTAAGACACACCCATATATTGGGCTTCAACTGCTTGTTTCAGGGAATCGTCATCGGTTTGGTGTTGATTTTGATATCTTTATTTCTCTAATTCCTCTGTTGAACTTCGGGTAATCTGAAAGAGGTGTATCTGATGTGAATTGTTGAGTCCTTCATTATTGTTGAATCTCAGGGATCTGTTTTCAAGTTTATCGATTATGTCTTACTGGACTATACCTTGAAACGTAATCTAAAAGACGTTATATTAATAATGACACTATATTTTGATTCACTGGAGGCATAATTTGAGTCAGATTACACTCCGGGATATTCCTGTGGAAATTGAACAGCTTATTCGGGATCTTGCCCGAAGAAGGGGCCAGAGCATCAACAAGACAGTTTTAGAATTCCTTCAGAAGGGACTTGGGCTCTCTGGTGGTGGGAAAAAAAGAAGAGATCTCTCATCATTGGCGGGTACCTGGGATGAAAGGGAATTTGCTGAATTCGAGGAGAACATAAAGATATTTGAGCAGATTGACAGTGAGATGTGGAAATAATGAATATCTGTATCGATACCAATGCATATTCCGAGTTTAAAAGGGGTAAGTTGGAAGTAGTTTCTCTGTTTGAAGAAGCATCAAATATAATTGTTCCTACGATAGTAATAGGGGAGTTATACGCAGGCTTTTACATTGGAACTCAGTCCAGCCGTAATATCAGGGAACTTCAGGAATTTTTAGATCAGGTTGGGTTAGAACTGAAGGCTCCTGATAACGAAATCGCTGAACGGTACGGAATCATTGTCTCTGATCTTAAAAAGAAGGGTACCCCAATTCCAACAAATGATATCTGGATTGCAGCAACTGCACTTGAGACCGGTTCAAGATTAGTGACTTATGATAATCATTTTGATTTGATCCCAGGGTTGATAATCCTTTCACCCTGACCTGTGGCTAAAATAACATATCAGAAGACTGCTTTCTCCGGGGTCGGCATAAAGATCCGGGAAAAAGGTATTTTTCAATAGTCAGATTAATGGAATCTCAGGTAAAGGCAGAAAAATGGCAAAAATCATTCTGGTTGCGGGTGCCCGTCCCAATTTCATGAAAATCGCACCTGTATTAAGGGCAATAGAAAAGAAAAATTCATCGATACAACCGGTTCTGGTTCACACCGGGCAGCATTATGATCACAAAATGTCAAGTGCTTTTTTCGATGAGCTTGGAATCCGTGAGCCGGATTATAATCTTGAGGCAGGATCTGCCTCGCATGCGGTTCAGACTGCCAATATAATGACCAGATTTGAAGAGGTCTGTCTTAAAGAGAAACCTGACATAGTCGTGGTAGTCGGTGATGTAAACTCGACAATTGCTGCGGCCCTGGTCAAAAAAGCTCAATATCGGCCTGTCACATATCGAAGCCGGACTCCGCTCACGCGACAGTACCATGCCTGAGGAGATAAACAGGATAGCTACAGACGCGATTTCCGATCTCTTTTTTACAACTGAGCCGGAGGGCACAGAAAATCTCCTTTCGGAAGGTCATCCGGAAAACCGTATCCATTTCGTGGGTCATGTGATGATCGACAACCTTTTTTATCAGCTGCAAAGATTATCCGACAATACTGTGAGTGAATCTGTAAGGAGACTCAAAGAGCTCCTGCCGGAGCAGTATGTGTGTATGACAATGCACCGCCCCTCAAATGTCGATAATCCTGAGGTACTGCGTCAACTGATGAATGCGGTACAGAATATTTCCGGTAAAGTCCCTGTTATCTTCCCATGTCACCCAAGAACCAGGAAAAACATCGCTGAATTCAATATCGATATTGAGACAGTTTCACCTGAAAAGCAGAAGAAAATATCCAATGGGCTGATCATGATGGATCCTCTGGGTTATAATGAATTTCTTTCTCTCTGGAGTGGCTCAAGCGTGGTTTTAACCGATAGCGGCGGGCTGCAGGAAGAAACTACAGCTCTTAAAATTCCATGTGTCACGATGCGGGAGAATACGGAAAGACCCGTTACAGTAAGTACTGGTTCCAATGTAATTGCAGGTGCAAATCCGGAAAAGATAACAGGGTATGTAAATGATGCACTCGAGAAGAGATGGAAAGAGTGCGGGGTACCGGATTTGTGGGATGGGAGGGCGAGTGAA
>DAOTAZ010000445.1:0-2787 GCA_035382965.1 Chitinispirillaceae bacterium
CATCTTCTCTCACTGTAACATTTCTTCGTGTGAATGTCTCGTAACCGCTCAGGCTCACTGTAACTGTATAGGTTCCCGCAGCCAGTTCTTCAAATGAAAAGGTGCCATCAGCTCCGGTTGTTACTGTATCCCGTACAGCAGTTCCGCCAAATCCCGATGATATGACAACTGTTGCACCAGAAAGAGGATCTCCACTCTCTGAATCGGTAACTGTTCCTGAGATTACTCCCGTTGCAGGAGCAATAGCATCCAGCTCAACATCGACTGTAACCTCATCTTCTCTCACTGTAACATTTCTTCGTGTGAATGTCTCGTAACCGCTCAGGCTTACTGTAACTGTATAGATTCCCTCTGTCAATGACTCGAACAGATATGTTCCATCTGTTCCTGTAGTCATGGTATCTCTTGTAGCAGATCCTCCGAAACCCGATGACACAATAACTGTTGCACCAGAAAGCGGGTCACCACTCTCTGAATCGGTAACTGTACCACCAAGCGATCCTGCAATCAGGGAAATGCTGAATAGAAATAATATGGAAACGCTGTATAAAAAACGTTTCA
Organism: Chitinispirillaceae bacterium; assembly: GCA_035382965.1. Classification (GTDB taxonomy): domain Bacteria; phylum Fibrobacterota; class Chitinivibrionia; order Chitinivibrionales; family Chitinispirillaceae; genus JAAYIG01. The sequence continues at coordinate 562 of DAOTAZ010000445.1, forward strand.
TACATGCTCCTTTGATGTTACTTCATGGATAAAGGAAAAAAAACCGGTTTTCATGATATTTGTTTGCTGAAAAAAACAAAGTGTTCAAAGTTAATTTTTAGGCATTTTAAAGCTATTGGTTGCCAGGTTTTAATGAAAGCAATTGGATAAAGAGAATGCCGAATATTGCAAATTAGATTTCCCGTCGTAAATTAAACTGACAAACATTCATATAAACACAATAAGGAGATGTTTATGTTTTCAGATATGATATCGGCCATGTTAGACTTTTAAACTTAAATCGGATTTATCATTAAAGTTCCTGAGGGAGCGGGATAAGCCAAGTAAATTATCGCAAGCAAACACACTTTTAAAAAACCCGGTATACAATTATCGTTTCTTCTTCCACCAGTAAAGATTAAGAAGCAGACAGATTTTCCCGACTTGTAAATGTTTCCCGCTGGGCACTACTCTGTGTATGCACAGAGGGGTTCCGCCTTCGCTAAGAAGCTACGGCGGGATAAACCGGAGTCTTCGAACGGGCCTGGACATAACGGGAGACTTCTCCTCAATTTACTCATCATTTGGTTAACAGTACTTCGTTGAACATCCCTTCAACACTTTTTATTTCCATTCAAAGTACTTCCTCCAGCTTTTCCTTATATTTGATCAATAGATGCTGCGGGATATAAGAATGGAGTTCCTCAGGGCTCCGGATAAATTTCAAGTGCCGGATATTCCGTGTACACAGAATATGTACAGAAATTGTCCCCTTAAAAGGGGTTTTTCAACAGACAACCCGAAAAAAACTTTATAATTAGTTGATATATCTTTAATGCCTGTTTTCATCTATGAGGGGTAAGTGTATGAAGTCACCTGGTTTTAAAGCAGCAGTTCTATTCTTCATTGGCATCCTGTTTTTCACCACCAGCAACACCACCGCACAGAATGTCACTGTTAACCTCAACAGCGAACAGCAGTTGATGCGGGGATTTGGGGGGATAAACCATCCCAACTGGTACAAAGATCTCAATGCCTCTGAACGGGAATTAGCCTTTGGAAATGGCCCCGGACAACTGGGACTTACAGTTCTGCGTACCTATGTGTCAGACAATAAAAACGAATGGTCTCAGGGTTTGGAAACAGCTAAAAGAGCCGTCGCGCTGGGGGCTTTAGTGTTCGCCTCACCATGGAATCCACCTGCCAGCATGACTACAACTGTCAATGGTGTGAAAAGAATCAATCCCAATTCCTTCGAGGCTTATGCAAAACACCTTAATGATTACGTAGTGCACATGAGAAATAACGGCATTGAACTCTATGCCATCTCTACACAGAACGAACCCGATTACGCCCACGATTGGACAGAATGGTCTCCAACTGAATCAGTAAATTTCATCAAGGGTTATGCAAAGCTTATCTCATGTCCACTGATGACACCTGAGTCTTTTCAGTACCGGAAAAATGTTTACGATCCGATTTTAAATGACCCGCAGGCACTTGCTAATGTCAAAGTTTTCGGAGCACATCTTTACGGAACTCAAGTCAGGGATTTCCCCTATCCTCTCTTCCAGCAAAAGGGTGCGGGAAAAGAACTATGGATGACTGAGGTGTATTATCCAAACAGTAATAATGATGCTAATATATGGAGTCAAGCCGTTGAAATGGGAGTGCATATCCACAACGCACTCGTTGAAGGAAGATTCCAGACTTACGTCTATTGGCCGCTGCGCCGTTATTATGCTCTGATCCATGATGGAGAGGGCGGGCATGGACTCAGCCCTGTTGCATCGGCAGGAACAGCTACAAAACGCGGTTATGTGATGGCACAGTATTCCAAGTATATACGAAACGGTTACATAAGGGTTGATGCCACAAAGAACCCAACCACCAATGTATATGTTTCAGCATATAAAGGTAAAGACAGTGTTGTCATTGTACTGGTTAATTCCAATACATCTTCCAAGACAATAAACATCTCCATTCCCAATACAACCGTTAAATCTTTCTCAAAAATATCGACAACAGCAAGCAAGAACATCAGCAATGACGGTACAGTTACTGTCAACAACGGCTCATGCAGTGTGACTCTGGATGCACAGAGTGTAACCACACTGGCCGGCACAGGCTCAACCACTCCTCCGCCGCCTCAAACCCCTTATAAAGAAAATCCTCATCAGATTCCGGGACGTATCGAGGCAGAAGAGTATGATAATGGTGGTGAAGGGCAGGCTTTCCATGAGGCAG
>DAOTAZ010000446.1:0-2770 GCA_035382965.1 Chitinispirillaceae bacterium
AGTGACTTAACTGATTAAAATGAGGCCTCAACAAGCTCTTTAATTCACCCCAGAGGTGAAACAAGGATGTTAAAGCTTATAGCCCTGGATAATTTCCGTTTCCTGATATGTCTTTTATTGTCAATAAACCGAGATTTATAAAAAACAGACTATGGCTTTCTTTGTTTCCTGGCTTTTAATCTTCACTACAGGAATCGGCCCCTTGTTCTTGTTGCTGTAACAGGCACGCGCAGATACTATAACAACAGAAAAAAGTAAAAAGATAGTCCGTCCCCTCGATGAAAATTCCGGTACAAGATTTGCACCTTTTACGCCCCCGAAAACCTTAACCGAAAGGGGCTTTCTATGACAATCTCAAAATGCACTGCTCTATTTTTCGTGCTCCTTATTTCCGCAATGATGATCTCTGCACAGCAGCCTCCAAAACAGGGAGAAGATAAAGCCGATACCACTCAGAAAAACGGGGGACAAATGATGGATGGACAGCCGATGATGGGTATGGGGGTATTGATGCCGCGGGCGATGATTGCTCCTGATGGATCGATAATTGTTATTTCCGGAATGAAAATGATGAAATATGACAAAGATCTTAATCTGAAAAAAGAAGTAACTGTTAAAATGGATACTACCGCGGTTCGTCAGATGATGAAACACTGTCCAACGATGCATGGTCAGCAGGGTGGGCAATCTCAACCACAGAAAAAATAATCAGACTTAAATTTCGGGAATAATTGCTTTCCCAAAGGAAGTGATAAGCGCCCCGGTGACTATACTGAAGTAATCACTATCCGAGGGTTTAAGAGGGATTGTAACCGGAATGGTAGCGCTGATACGGTCCCCTGGGCCCTCTATGATTTCCGATGTGGCCCCTGTGATTGCATCCCGGAACTTCTTAAGCAGGTCTTCTTCATCAGCGGAAAAGACCTGCAGATTAACGAAAACCGGTTTTATAAATCCTGTAATTGTATTTCTCTCTGTTGTAAGTTTACTTCTGGCGGCAAAAATTCCTTTTTCAAAAGTTATTCCGGCATGAGCCCGGGCAGCCTCATTTAGTTCTGTCAGAACAAGTTCTGTCATTGTGGCATTTAAATTGAAAACTGGTTTCACACTGACCGGATTAAAAGACATGGCCATCTCAAAGACACCGCTTTCCATGAAATTTCCTCTGAGTTTCATCGATGCGTAGAGATCCTCAGAGATTTTGCGGCTGTTGGTCAGGTTTACGATTGAGGCATCGATATCTGTCATATAGAGCTCATATTGAGGATTTGTGGTAGTGTTTTTTACCCTGATTTTTGCATCGCTGAGGATCAGCAGATCGATTCTAACCGGAAACAAATCGCTGAAAAGTTTTGCAAACGGCTTTCCCTGTGGTACCTGTGTGACCCCGATAATGTAGTCCATCTCCGGTACCCTTATCTCCCCACGGGCAATGAGCTTGCCGGAGAAAAGCGATCCCCAGTTTACAATAAAGTTTATGGCTTCTGCAGAGATAAAGGATATGGCGGTATCGCCACTTTTAAGGTTCAGCGAAATACCGCTTATGGTATATGCTCCTCTGATTAGATTCATGTTGATCTTATCGATCTTTCCGGTATAATCTGCTGAGTTCTGCAGCGAAGAATTGAGGTACCATTTAGCTGCAAAGGGCAAGGCTATACGCAGAGAGACAAGAAGCAGGAACACCGCGGTAATAATCCAGAATCTCAAAGGGAGTGCTTTTAGTGAATTTTTCATGATAAGCTTAACAGTTGGGCTCAGATTTTTTTTGTTAACAGTAACATTATGGACTGCAAAATAGCAGCCACCATTTTATTCAGAGAAGATAATCAGATCAGAGTTTTTGCAGTCTGGGATGATAATGTTTAGTACTTATGTTTTGGTCAGGTGATGGGCAGGTTGTTACCTGCATTAAACAGTCTGCTTCAGCTATTCATCGCTTACTTTTTCCTCAGGGAAAAACCTCTCTATATTGCGCAGCATCCAGGCCGCACGCTGCTGGTAGATAGTGTTGAGCAGCCTGTTTGGGCTTTCAGGAGGACTTTTAACAGCCATTGCCCTGTTAAGAGCATCGGTAAAGCCCTCTTTGTTCTTGCTCTTTAAATGCAGTGAGGAAGCCATATATACGTAAGGAGATACTTTGTTTCCTCCTGACAGTTCAACCGCTTTGGAGAAATATTCCTGCGATTTTACGGTATCTCCTCCCATAGCCTTTGGTGCGGAGGCATAATAGATTGCCAGAAATTCATGGGCGGCACCTGCGCCGAAATTCTGATCCAGGGAAAGCACTCTCTGCGCCAGAGATACAGCCTTCTTTAATGTCATAGCCAGAGCCAGATCCGATCTGTCGGCCATAATTGCGCTTGTCCAGCATACAGCTCCCCAGTAAAGGTAAGCGGTATCATTTATATCCGTTATAGCCAGCAGTGAGTCGGGGGATTGGCTGAAGATGCCCTTTTTGAAGCCTGGGTGTTTTATATCCAGACCTCTTAAGATATAGTCTCTACCCCTGAGAAAAAGTTTTTTGGCTCTTTTTCCGGCGGCTTTTTTTTCTGCCTGGAGTGAATCGTGGAGTGTGTCTCCGGGGAAAGATACAAAAGCCTGTGCATAGAGACAGAAGAGTTTGCCTGTGGCAAGCTGGAGTTCCGGGTTTAAGGAGTCTTTTGAGGCAAGTGATTCGTAGAGCTTTATCGTAAAGGGAAGTGCTTCGGCTATAAGCTGTGGATCATCATCGGATGTAAATACAGTGCTCTGTTGTGACGAGAGGGTT
>DAOTAZ010000447.1:0-2738 GCA_035382965.1 Chitinispirillaceae bacterium
AACTGTTTAAAACCCCCATCTCATGCAGTTTCTGACAGAAGAGAGCTTTGTCATAGTGGGAGTTCTCGATTATCTCAGGCGCAGCCACAAAACGTGTCGGATCGATGATATCTATATTGAGATCTTTGTCTATCACACCCATTCTGAAAGTAATAGATGAGATGTGACCCTCACCGGTGGCACGCAGGCTCATGATAAAACGAAGTGAACCTTCAGGAAGCCCTGATTGGTCGGGATGAGGGACAATGGAGGGGTTAAAGAGAGCGGCGCATTCAAGTGCGTACTCACTTGTAAACATTGAGCCGATGAGAAGTTTACGCTCCGGTGATGGTTCCAGATCGGTAAACATGAAAGGACGAACCATCTCAAAATGTCTCTCGAAAATTTTTTTAATGTCAAGATGTCGTCCCGAAAAATCATCTAATACAGACTGAATCTGCATTCTTACCGTTTCCTCAGGAAGAGAGAGCACCCGGGAGATGATTTTCATGATCCGGTTTTCATTTTGTGGAATGAAGGGCCGGATAAGCACTCTTGATGGATCGGGAGTAATACGGATCTGGGTTCTTTTTACTTTCAATGTATTTGGTTTCATAAAGCAGATAAAAAACGCTGATAATGAGACGCAGCAAAGAATAAGAGAGAAAAGAGTATAAAAATATATGCCTGAAGGAAGCTATTACAAGGTATTATATTGTTGGATGTCTGTGGTGTTTTCCATAGAATCCCCGGATTTAGTTTGATTTTCAGGAAAATCACATGAGAACTGGTCAAAAGCTGCGTAATCTGTTGCATACTGCTTTATTTACTGTTACTGATGAACTGCATTACCGCAGTTTCTATATCCTCACCATCATTTCTGTTCTCTTTGTGTTTATGCTCCGCGGATGTTTCAGCAGTGATATGTTTGTCAATGGGCAGAGAGTGGATTCTGTGACAATGGGGTGGCATGCCTCACTCTGGGCTTTTCATCTGATATCAGCCGCCGGTGTTCTTATCGCGGTTCTTCTGTCGATGAGGGTTTTCAGGCGTGACAGGGAAAACGGGATGGCTGTTTCTGTGTTGTCAAAACCAGTCAGCAGAATCCAGTACGTTTCCGGTAAAATCGCCGGGATTTTTCTGCTCTCATACGGCTTTACATTTATCCTTCATTTCTCAGTTTACCTTATTATGCTTTTTAATACCGGAGGCCATATCACCTGGTTTCTTCCGGCATCGATGATTGTCGCGCTCAACATCTTTTTTGCGGTTGTGTCTGTTTCTTTTTTCACGTTTCTGATGCCTGATGTAATCGCTGCGCTTCTGGGTATCGGAATTGCGGTAATAAGCTTTGCAATGGATTCTTTTTACGCGTTGGCACAATCTCAGGCCGCAAGATCTATCATTGGAATGCAGGAAGAGATCAAGACCTCATTATGGGTAAAGCTATGGCCCAAACTGACAGCGCTTCAGTACTATGCCACTTCTCTTATCCAGGATACGGTTTTCAGGAGTTCAAGCCCCGTTCATCCAGCCCTGAATGTCGCCCTTTACAGCGCGATTTTTTATCTTTTTCTGGTGTGGAGATTTGACAGGGAAGAGATTTCCTGACTATCTGTACCGTTTTCTTATCTCTTTCATCTCCCTGTAGATCTCAAGGTAGTGCTCTTTTCTGAAACCTGCAATTTCGTTTTGCTCGATCAGCTTGTCTACCACACAGCCGGGCTCTCCTCCATGGATACAGTCGTTGTACCTGCATTGGCCTATTCTGCATTCCAGTTCAGGGAAGTAACTTATTACTTCTTCTTCGGGAACTGTTGGTATATTTACGAAAGACAGACCCGGTGTGTCTGCCACATATCCGCCCTCTTTAAGGGGAAAGAGGGAAACATTGGTTGTAGTATGAGTACCTCTTCCGGTACTCCCTGAAACATCCGCGGTACGAAAACTTTTCTCAGGGATAATTTTTGACAACAGTGAGCTCTTTCCTGCGCCAGAAAGGCCGGAAAATGCAGAAACATGATTTTTGCAGTGCTCCACAAGCTCTGTAAGCCCTTCTCCTGTAACTGCCGAAGTCCAGAGGATTGTGTACCCGATTTTTCTGTAGATGCTGGAAAAAGACTCCAGTTGCTGCTGTTCATCACTTTCCAGGAGGTCGATTTTGTTGAATACAATGTGTGCCTTTAATTTATAAACCTGAGCAGAGAAAAGAAACCTGTCAAGGGATTTGAGATCGAGTGGGGGGGCTTTAAGGGTAAAGATGAAGAAAACCTGGGAGAGATTTGCCACTGCCGGTCGCCTCAGAAGGCTGCTCCGCTCATGAACCCTGGTAATAATCCCTGTCAGAGGTTCCCTGTTTATGATTTCCAGGTCCACAAAATCACCTGTGTAAACCCTGGTCTTCTCCTTCTTTAAAGTCCCTTTGATTGTTGAGCGAACCAACCCCTCGGAAGTATCTACAATGAGATAGTTTTTCTGCTCCTCTGTCACTCTTCCTGAAATTGACATATTTCTCTACTAAGCATTATTCCTGTTTATGAGTTTATCAGCACCCTCACCCTGTATCGGGCTTCATTCTGGAAACGTACAGTGCCATATTACATGTGGAAAATAAAAAATACCAGATAATCTTAGGAAGGTCATATTTATTTTAACAGTAATCATTGCAAACGGAAATGAGGTCAGGCCTGAAATGAAAAAACTCTATTTTGACATCCTGTGCGGTGCCAGCGGCGACATGATTCTTTCATCCCTTATTG
>DAOTAZ010000448.1:0-2736 GCA_035382965.1 Chitinispirillaceae bacterium
AAGTCTATCAATTCGACTTTTTTTACGCGGAGCGCCACGTCACCAACAGCCGCATAAAAATCACCACCAACATGATAACACGTGCCGATGTACGCGGCCCCATTGTACGACGCGCGGTCCTGAAACCCAGTGCCGAAATCAACAGTAAAGATACGCTCAGTATCTCATTCAACACTCCGATACTGTGTGAAGATCTTTTCGATGCTCCGGTTGAAAGTTCGTTTGTTTACAAAAGTGACGGGAACAATCTTCTGAAAGGCTCTTCATTTGCAGGAACATGCAAAAACAAATATATCAATTCTGTCAAGATCCTTGTTGATGTCAGCAGTAACATTCTCCAGCAGAATGACAGCATCGGGTTTCGGAAAGGCAGTATTCATGTCACAGATCCTGAAGGCAATCATCCCTCCAATCCTGTTAAGGTAAAAGTAGAGGTAAACAGGGAGGCAAGCATTGAAGTCACAGGCTATCCCACACCTGCATCACCTGATAAGGAGTTTGACAGCCGCATACGCGCTGCTTACGGTCCGGTTATAGGCAACAACAAAGCAGGGGCACTGATCGGGTTCTACTCAAAAATTCCTCTGCAGCTTGTCCCTGGAACTGACTATTACGGTACTGCCGATATCTACGATGGAACAGCAAACCTGGTACAGAAGAATCTGCCCTTAAAGAGTGCAGGGACAACCGGAGTATATGGAGTTTACTGGAATATTAAAAACCGCAACAAGCGTATTGTAGGCAATGGCACATACCTTGTGGTAATAAAAGCAAAATTCTATGATGGAGAAAAAACAGAGAAGCGAATAAAGATAGCAGTATCCAGATAGCTGCCTGATCTGGCTGAAACTCTTTTATTGACTCCAAACAGGTATTGTAGTATTTTTGTCTTTTCTTTGCGAGAGTAGCTCAGTGGTAGAGCTCCACCTTGCCAAGGTGGCTGTCGCGGGTTCAAGTCCCGTCTCTCGCTCCAGACTTTCGGGTTTCCTTTCAATAAAGGAAGCCCACATTTTTTTCAGGCACACCTTCAGGCGGCATAGCCAAGTGGTAAGGCAGAGGTCTGCAAAACCTTTATCCTCCAGTTCGAATCTGGATGCCGCCTCCATTTTAACCCGTTAAAAAATTTGAAAATTCCAGACTGGCGGATATTTTTCAGTCTGGATTCAAGGATTGTGTAGTTGTCAGTATAATGGCTATAAAGGCCATCATTCCTACTCCCAGCACAACCTGCCTTTTATGGTCAAACGTCCTCTTTGTCAGCCTCATCCCTTCATGCTTTTCTTCCTTATGAATCTCATCGCGGGCATTGCTGAGAGAGTCTGTCGAAACAGCCAGAGCAGAAGAATCTATTCCGGCAGCAGGCGCAATCGAATCAAGGTCTGCTGATTGCAGGTTAAGAGAGTCCTTTTCTGAAATTCCCGCTTCTGCGGCTTCTGAAGGTATGGAGAGGGAATCGGACAGAGAGTCGGGAGATTGAGCCCGGGAAAGAGCAAAACAGAGAATTGTAAATAAAGCGATTTTTTTCATTTTTCAAACCTGAAGATTTCTGATTACGCACCGGAAACTCTGTTATTCTCTGTCGGCATCGATATCTGTTTCCATTCCAATGCCCGGTCCCGACTCCGATGAAAAAGATCAGCCCAGGAGACGTGTCACAATATTGTTGATTTCTCTTGGGTTTCCGGCACCTGCGGTGGCTTTCATTGCCTGTCCCACAAAAAACCCCATCAGTTTCTTTTCACCAGCTTTGTAACGCTGTACCTCTCCCGGATGCTCGTCGATAATTTTCTTGACCGCAGCCTCAAGTGTTCCCGAATCACTGACCTGTTTCAAACCAAGCTCATCGATGATTACAGCGGGGTCCTTGTCCTCTGCCTGTATAGTGTCAATCACTTTTCTGGCAGCCCTGTCGGAAACAGTTCCACTTTTTATTAATTGTAAAAGAGTGCCGAGCCTTGAAGGGGTAACCCGGAGCTTGTCTGTTGAAATTTTCTGATCGTTGAGAATCCTGAGAATATCACCCATGACCCAGTTTGAAACCTGTCTGGCATCGGAAAAAGTCTTCAGCACCTCTTCGAAATAGTCGGCTATTTCAGCGCTGGATGTAAGAACTTCACTCTGATAAGGAGGCAGGCCGTACTGGGTCTCAAAGCGTTTACGGCGTGCGGCAGGAAGCTCCGGAAGTGTAGAACGTATCGATTCAATCCAGGAGCTCTCGATTATAAGAGGCATCAGGTCCGGTTCTGGAAAATACCTGTAATCGTGAGCGTCCTCCTTAGAGCGCATAGGCACTGAACGGTTTGTCGAAGGATCCCACAGAAAAGTCTGCTGTAAAATTGTTCCACCGGATCTCAGCACATCCTCCTGCCTCATAGCCTCATACTCAAGAGCCTTCTGAAGACCTTTGAAGCTGTTCATGTTTTTTATCTCTGTCTTTACACCCAGCTTCTGCTCTCCTTTGGGGCGGATAGATATATTGGCATCACAGCGCAGACTTCCTTCCTCCATATTACAATCGCAGATTTGCAGGTATTCCAGAATCTGTTTGATTCCAGCAAGATAAGCATGCGCTTCGGCAGGACTGCGCATGTCAGGCTCACTGACAATTTCTATAAGAGGAGTTCCGCACCTGTTTACATCGAAGAGCGAGTCAGGATCGAGATCGTGAACCAGCTTGCCGCCATCCTCTCCCCGGCGAATACGCGTAAGCCTGATCACCCTCTCCTGCCCGTCAAC
>DAOTAZ010000449.1:0-2725 GCA_035382965.1 Chitinispirillaceae bacterium
ACCAGTTTTTCTCCAAGTCCCAGTGCAAAAAGGGTTTCTGTGATACTGGGAGCAAGTGAGATGATACGTTGTGGAGTAACGGATTTCTCAATACTGCCCCGGGAACATCCACAGGCCATTGTCATTAGTATCACACCAATCGTAATATTTTTTTTCATATCTGGTCGTATCCGTTCATGGCAGGGACTTTAAACCATGAACAAAATCTCCGTACTTTTCATCTCATAATCATAAGCGAATTCGGCGGCAGAGAGGTCTTCACAATGGGACCATCCTGCTGGTTATCCTTAAAAATCCTCACTCCCATCTCCTCAGTATCTCTTTCCGCAACATACAGTCTTTCATCAACCTTATCGTAAAAAATCCCTCCGAAAGCATTCTTGACACCAGATAGCCGCTTAATCACAATCCCGGTCGAGGCATCGATCTCCAGCACTCTGGTATCGAACATATCAACATAGGATGTTACATAGAAACGCGATCCCTCTTTATGAACAATCTGAATTGGACTGCCCCCGATTTCATCTTCCTCAATGATTATACTTACGCTTCCGTCATCAAGATCGATTCTCTCTATCCCCCCATCACCAATAATTCCATAATCACCGGTACTTGCCACATAGAGTGCGTTGTCATTGAAAGCTATTGAGCTGCCCTCTTTGAAAGCAAGTGAAATAGTGTCAACTATCGAATCCTTTTCAGTATCTATCTTGAGAATCAGTGTGTTTATTCCAGGATCAAAACCATCACGGCGTTGAAGGATCACATAGAGATCTTTTCCGACAAGCTGCATCATGCCCGCATAAGGACTTGAATTTTTTTCAGGCAGGTAGGTGTATTTTGAAATATCGATACTGGAGACAATCTCTCCTGTTTCAGGATTAAAGATGGTAATTTCAGGCTCATTCATGTTTGATATATATGCTTTTTTCCTATTGAGAAACTCAATATCCTGCGGATTCCAGTTATTTCCAAGGTGAATCTGGTAGATTATTCCTGACTTTCCGCACTTTGATGGATCGAACTTCATGATGTTGTCAGCGCCGTACTTTTCCAGCATGTAAAGATTCCCGTTGTAAGAATCAAGCACTGCATCACTGTAGATTTCAATACAGGATTCAACCGATGAATTGTCTTCGATTACCATCCATTCAAGCGTTCCGGAATGATAATCCGATCCTGCTATAAACAGCTTCAGCCGGTCATCTGTCCTGTCCGGATCGGAAGTAACAAGAAAACAGCCGGTCATAATCATAAGCACAATGAATACTGCAGAGAAAAAAGCATGTCTGGAAAACATTTTTAAGTTCCTTCTCAATTTGGAAAGTAAGATAATGATTTGTTTCAAAATGAGTACTCCGCGGTGACGCACCATTCATTTGACGGGTAGAGAATCCAGGAATACCCGTTTTCATTTGACATGATCATCTCCTCACTGCGCAGGGAGATTCCATTGAAATTTCTGATTGAAAATCCGAAACCAAACCTGCTGCCTGCTTTCCAGGTAATGCGGGCGTTATGGAAAACCATCCCCGGCATACCATCATCGTCAGGCACTCTGTAGACATTACCCGGATCTCTGAAAAATGGAGATTTGAAATCAAGCCAGTATTCAGGCTCTATCCCTTTGAATGGGCCCAGTGAGATACCCGCAATTATCGATAGATCCGGTTCATTGGGCAGCCTTTTTCCGTAATATTCATATGCTTTTGAGCGATTTTCTGCTTTCTGCAGAGTTGCCCTGAGTTCAGTACCGAGGAATCTGAAGAATCTGGCCTGTAAAGATGTTTCCATGCCGGTAACCAGTCCGGAAGCGTAATTCTTCGCCTTGGACATCCTTCCATCAGATACCATCATTGTACCATTTCTTGTTTCTGTCCTGAAAACCACAGCCTCAAGCCGGGTTTCCCCTGCCATCAGGCGTGCTCCGCCCTCCAGGGCTATACCAGTTTCCGCCTTGAGATCAGGACTCGGTAGTAAAGCGCCATTCATTCCGTATTTTTCCCTTAATCCCGGGACAATAGCATAGCGAGCTGTATTGAAAAAGAGATTAAAACTGTTTCCGACCCGCCATTTTGCGCCGGCATGAACAGACCATGGGTACTCTATGATAGCAGAAGGCAACACTTTTATTCTTAACATCTGGTTCGTTCCACCCTTTGTAGCACTTCTGATTCCTCTGATCGCACCTCCTGCTGTTGCCCCTAAACAGCTCTTGCCTGCTGGAATCTGATAATTGACATCTGCTGAGAGTGATGCCTCCTGAGAATTGCCGGGCCAGTCACTCACAGGATATCCGGAAGAATGAGTTTCAGTTCCGATGTCAGAGTGTTTCCCCTGAAGAGTAATCTGTGCACCCAGATTTTCTGAAAAGAAAAGATCTGTAATACAGGAGATATGGTATATCTGCAGAACAGACCGTATATCTATCCAGGCATCTTTCATCATGTATATATCGCCCATGTCAGGCCCCATGCTTTCATCCTGGCTTGTCCAGAATGTGTTGCTGCTCCATCGCAGATAGCCCAATGCAGGAGTAAATGTAATTACTGATTTCCCCTCATTATTGTCATCTGAGAGTCTTGCGGTGAAATCGAAAAGTTCACGACTGTGCTTTGCGGTGCGGTTCACAGATCCCTCTGCCGCCGGGATTCCGGCATCAGAAGTGGAATAAGCTATTCCCGATGAGAGAGTCCTGCCGTTATTAAACTCCATAGAGGGATGA
>DAOTAZ010000450.1:0-2724 GCA_035382965.1 Chitinispirillaceae bacterium
ATCGATCTGGCGATAGTACCCGGGAGCAGGGCTCAGGAGGTAAAAAAGATGCTTCCTGAAATGATTTCTGCTTACCGGATGTTGAAGGAGCGTTGTCCTCGGGTCAAGGCCAGGGTTTCCCGTTGCGGACCTGTTACTGAACAGTTTTACAGAGATACAATCAGAGGAACGGATGCGGGCCTGTTTGAGGGGAATTTAAGGGAGCTTTTGCGCAGATCCGATCTTGCTCTTGTTACATCCGGGACAGCTACTCTGGAGACGGCTCTGGAGGGTGTTCCGATGGTGATAGCCTACAGGACATCGCTGGTTACCTATCACATATTCAAACGGCTGCTCAGGATACCTTATATAGGCCTGCCTAATATTATTACCGGAGAGGGGATTGTTCCTGAGTGCATTCAGGAGAAGGCAGACGCAGAACAAATGGCGGCAGAATTGCAGGGATACATTGAAAACCCGGAGACTTACCGCAGCACCCTTTCCAGGCTTTCAGGGCTGAGGGAGCTTCTGGGATCAAAAAAGCCGTCACGTGAGGTATCCGATATTGCTGGTGAGATTATAAGACGCAGTATGGCAGGCAGGTGAACCGCTTTGATTCTCAAAACTACAGGAAAAAATATGTGCATAGGGATCAGCAGGAATCTGTGGTCATCAGATAGAATAATTATTACGTGTCAAAACTTCTTTTGCAGGATTAGAGTGTATCTGTGAGGAATGTTATCTGGATTTTCCTTTTCCTTTCAGCGCAGTTCTTCTCTTCTGAGGCAGCGTTCAGAGAGGGTGATTATGTCATTACTGGTTTTCGTTCCACCAGTCGTGACTTTCCTCAGACTGGCATCGGGCTGATAAAGGGTGCTTCTGCTGACACTCTTGAGGAGATAGACTCGGTTCCATCCGTTCAGCCGGGGCAGATTATTCTCAGGCGGAAGCTGGATGGTGAGTACAGGCTTTATAAAGGGATGCTGGATACTGCAGCTTTCAATAACAGGTCCAATCTTTATTATGCATTTCAGATTCCCGGATGGGCCAGGATTTCCGATCTGATTCATTACCGCATATACCGGGCTCCGACAGACAAGCCGGGCAGTGATGAGGATTTGGTGTTTTTTGACAGTGAGCGTATCTACCTTCGTCAGTTTTCCAGAATCTACTACTTTAGAAACGGGAACTGGTTCTCCTTAGAAGGTTCTGCTTCTCTTCAGCAGGGTACAATAAAGGTAACATCAACACCTGAGGGTGCACAGGTGATTATAAACGGGGTGCCATCGGGGAAAATCACTCCATGTGAGATTGAGGGGCTTATTCCCGGGACATACGTATTGGAGCTGTTCCTTCCTGATCATCACTTTTACCGCAAGCTTGTTCCGCTTTTTCCCAAAGGCACAGTTTCTGTTTCCTTTGAGCTTTTTTCCGATATGGATACGGTCTTTATCACAGGAAAAGCTCCTCATGGCGTGCTGATTCTTCCTCAGCCTCCTGTAGACAAACGCTACAGAATAGATTCCGTGATGGTTGACGATTACAAGGTAAGGCTGCTTCCGGGAGAACACAGACTTTACTGGGACGGCGGGGCTCTTTATAAGTCTATTGACACTGTGATAACAATCGAGGAGGGAAGGATTTCGTTTTTCGATTACCTGTTCAGGAGGCAGTACGGGGTGCTGAGGGTCGTACCTGATCCAGGTGATGCGGAGGTTTGTATCCAGAACTATAACTGCCGTATTGGTGAGCAGATTATTGAGGTACCGACCGGCAGGTACAGTGTTTCCGCTTTCCGTCACGGGTTCAGAAATCTCAAGAAGGATATTATAGTTCTGCCCGATTCCATTGTCAATTGCGAAATGAGCCTGATGCAGATTCCGGACAGGGATGCAGACGGGTACATTGACAATGTTGACAGGTGTCCCGATGTTTACGGGCTGCATGACGGTTGTCCCAGGCAGAAGATGAGGGAGGCAATTGAGGGAAAAAGACAGGATCTTATCGATTATATCCGGAATGATCATTTTGGGATCGGTTTCACTGTGATGGGAATGATACTTAAGATACCCACAAGGAAGCATTTCTCCAATTTCTTGTCTACATTTTCAAGCGGTAAAATAGGCGGGGTGAACAATTATCGTGGGTTGACATTCGGAAACATGATCGAGGTTATGTATCGAGGACTGTTTGCATCAGTGGAGCTTGGACAGTGGACCGCAGGACTTCACTACCAGCGTCCTGATACCATGGAACTTAAGACCCGAAATACAACATATCTGGTCTATTATGATTCGATTATGGAAGTAGAGCCTGTCCTTTTCCTTCCAAGCACAGCAATTTCCCTTGGGGTTCACTATAACTGGTCATGGTTAAACCTTGTGTACTCCATAGGTTATCAGTGGGAGGACATCATCATTGATCAGATATATGATGTCGGGAAGCAGGAGTTTTCCAGAATTACATTTGATAATGACTGGTGGTTTCATCAGTTGTATACTGAACTTGATTTTCAGGCAGGAGAGTTTTTCGAGCCATCGGTTTATTTCAAATTCAAGTTTCCCTTTGGACCATTCAAATGGACCCGCTGGCATGTGCTTCAGGCCGGATTACAGATAAAGCTTTTTCCGCATCTTCACAAGGGGAAGAAGAAATGAGAAAGGATCAATTTCTGGTATGTGTATTTGTGCTCCTGACGACACTTGTTCTGGGAGGATGTGGAGGAGGGTTCAGGGGTGACAGTGA
>DAOTAZ010000451.1:0-2693 GCA_035382965.1 Chitinispirillaceae bacterium
TCACTGGAGAGCTGTGCTTCAACCCATGGCCCGGTCAGTAGTGCAAAATTCACCAACCAGGAATTGCAGTGTACCGTTACCTTATCAGCCTCAACATGAGCCAGTTCACTTCTGTGCTGAGAGATAAAAACCTTGCCGAAACCATATTCATCGAATGAGTTAAGTATCACCGATCCGTCGAGCGCCCATTTGAAGCTCCTGGAACCAAGCCCCTGAAGGTATTTGATCCCGGCAGACATACCCAGATCAGCAAATCCAATCTCTGATTGTCTCAAAGAAACAGATGTTTTGCTTTCACCAAACTCTTTAGCCGGGATGGATAGCCCGGTGTATACACCAAAACTCCTCTTGAACTCCCCAGCTTCTGCCCTGATATGAAATAGTAGAGCAGCAAATACAAGCAGGAGCAGATTAAGTACTATTGGTCTCATATATTTCCCAACCCGGAAAACCGGATTGTGTAAAAACGGGATACAAGATTGTATTCAACTATTCTATTATACCATAAATTGTGACAAATTTGAAGCCGCAGGCTCGATAATTGCAGATAAAAAGTTATGAAACGGAGGACATGTGCCGCAGAAATCCTCATCAACACTGTTTCTTGTTTTATTTCTGGCGATTTTGAGCTTCAGCGGATTGAATTCACCGGCAAATATCAGGGATAGAATCAGCTGTATGGCGGTTCTCCTTATAACTACGGTAAATCTTCACTGGATCTACAGCGGTCTGCTCTCCAGGAGCAGCCGGTGAAAAAACCGGACCGCTGGTTCAGATATCTGCCTTACTGTATGTTTGTGATTTCAGAAGTTCTCCGATATAGAGAGTGAATCCAGTGGAAATCTGATAGCTGCGGAAATAGGCCTCCTGCTCCCCGTAAACAAGGTAGTGTATTTTTATTTCTGTAATTTCAATTTCTATTCTTTGAATACTGGGAGTTGATTTTGATTCAAGTACTATTTATATTCGCAATTCACCCAACCTTAACAAGGAGAATTATATGAAGCTCCACCCTGCTGCCCTGATTTTTCTTGTTTTATCACTGTCAATAATGGGTGCTCCGCTTTCCCGCATAATAGGAAATGAAAGCACTTTCAGCGCAAAGATTACCATCGAAAGTACCGATACAACAGAAAGCGCTTACGATTCGATTTGTCCCAATTACTGGTTTGTAAAATACAAAATGATTCCTAATGATGTGATGGATTATGATTACCGGATTACTATCCATAGAAAAGCTGTAGAACCTGGCAGAATATCGATATCATTCTGGGGCTTTAAAGGCGATACACTGGAATGTGGTTCTTTTGGTTCTGCATCAATTACTGCTGATACCGTCAGAGCAGACACTACAGTCTATTACTGGAATTACCTTCGTCTTCTGAAAAGACAATCGGAATATTTTTCAGTTAAAATGGGAAATGAAGTGCATTTAAAAATTCATCTGAAATCTGCTTCTGTAAATGACAGCATAGTCTTTTCACGTCCATATCTTGAATATACCGGAACCTTTCACCCGGTAAAACCTGACAAGGGAAAAATATTTCGGGAACCCGGCCGCAATAGATCTGATGGAGTGATGATTTATGATATCAGGGGACGAAGCGTGACTTCAGTAACCGGCTCATCACAGGTCTTGATAATGAAACCCGGCGACTTGAATTCCGGCAGTAATCCACAAAAAGTCTTTCTATCTGAAAGATAATCATTTCAAATTTACTTATATGACAGGAAACCACAGGGTGATTTCCTGTCTTGCAAACTTGCCAAACCCGCCTACTGCACAATATTTAGCCTTTCCACCAGCCGTTTTTTCCCGTTATCCACAGTAACGATACTTACCCCCGGCATTAATTTGCCGGGAAGGCAGTACCATCTGCGCTTATTGCTTGTAAAAGAGAACTGATGCCGTCCCTGAAGATCCTTGACTGAAACACGTGACGGCTCTTCATAAGGCACATACAGTTCATAACCGCTCTTTATCCTCTTCCTGAGAGTAAGATTTACAGGGGGTTTGTCAGAAAGCGGATCTTTGACAGCTACACTCTGCTCAATTACAATGCTCATCGTTGTACCGACAGGGACATTTCTCTGAGGACATTTGATCTCTTTTACCAACACCCTGCCTGTCTCATCATACATCATGAGGGAAAGAGAGGCGATTGTACCGGTTCCTCTTGATTCAAGAAAGAACCTTCCTGTTTCAGAATTCCCGGAAAAGGTTTTCCAGAAAGTGCTGCAATCAAGCCCTATTTCGCCTGTAAAGGTTCCGGTGTTGCCGCTGAAAGCTCCTCCATACCCCTGAGTCTTTTCAGGCGCTGTCGCAAAAATATCTGATGAGAATCCCGATGTAAATCTGCCGCCGTTTTTTCCATACCCTTGCAGGGTAACTTTGTATTCCAGACGGGGAGTATGTTTTACGACCTCAAGAAAGTAAACCTCTGTTTCGGTGACGAATTTATCATAGGGGATCCACATCGTGCCATTGTGTCCCCATGAGGCTCCGTAGGAATTTACCAGTAAAAATGCGCCCTTTTTTGCGGGATCAAGATAAACATCATCATTGTATCCGGCCAGAATCATCGCATGGATAGTATTGGGGCCATCGTAGACTGTAGCGATTTTGCTCCCCGCCTCAACCGAACCTTCCGGAACTGTCTTCTCCTGAAAATCGACTCCTGCGTTTAACTGCA
>DAOTAZ010000452.1:0-2691 GCA_035382965.1 Chitinispirillaceae bacterium
TTCTCATTGTTTTACTGATCCTGAAGGGTACAGAACGGATTACCGATCATAAACGTAAATAGTAATATTCGGCTGGATAATTCAGACAAGAACAATAAGAATAATAAGGGTTAGAGTGAGGAGAGAAACATGAAAGCAGTGAAATTGACGGAAAATATCTACTGGGTCGGAGGAATCGACTGGGATTTAAGAAACTTCCATGGTTATCTCACCCCCAGGGGTTCCACCTACAACGCTTATTTGATAATTGACGATAACATTACGCTTATTGACACTGTAAAGCATTATCTCTACGATGAGATGATCTCGAGGATTTCCTCTGTAATCGACCCGGCAAAAATAGACACCGTTATATCCAATCACGTCGAAATGGATCATTCCGGCGGACTCCCACGTCTCATGGAATTAATTCCTGAAGCCAGACTGATCACATCACCCAACGGTGAGAAAGGCCTCAGGGATCACTACCGCAAGAACTGGAATTTCTCAGTTGTGAAAACCGGTGATTCCGTAAAACTTGGCAAGCATACGCTACAGTTTCTCCTTACCCCCATGATTCACTGGCCTGACAACATGGTCTGCTACTGTCCAGAGGAAAAGATTCTCTTTTCAAACGATTCATTCGGACAGCATATTGCCACAACTGAGCGGTTTGATGATGAAGTTGGTGAGGCAATTGCGATCGAGGAAGCACAGAAGTATTACGGGAATATAGTGCTCTCCTATAATTCCCAGGTGCAGAAGGAACTTGAGGCAGCATCACATCTGGAAATTAATACAATTGCTCCCAGTCACGGGCTTATCTGGCGTTCATACATAGGGAAGATCTTCAGCAAGTACAGTAAATGGGCCTATAATCAGACAGAAAAAAAGGCTCTTGTCATATATGATACGATGTGGAAGTCAACTGCCATGATGGCGGAAGCAATAAGGGATGGTTTCGAAAACCGCGACATAAAAGTCAAGATGTTCAACCTTAAAGAGAGCCACATTTCCGATGTTATGACCGATGTTGTTGAGGCCAAATATATATGTGTCGGTTCATCCACTCTGAACTCTAACATGCTGCCGTCAGTTTCCGCTTTTCTGACATACCTTCGGGCACTTTCTCCCAAAGAAAGAATCGGGCTTGCATTCGGTTCTTATGGCTGGGGAGGACAGAGTATCGATCAGGTAGATGAGGGTCTGAAAATGTGTGGATTTGAAATGCTTGAAAAGATACGCTGCAAATACATTCCGGCCCCGGAGACTCTTTCAGAGATCACTTCAAAGATTGAAAAAAGCGTATAAAGCCGGTGATTACATCTGGTCTCTATCCAGAACCGCGACACATTCAATATGGGATGTGTGGGGAAACATATCAAATCCCTGGATAGAGATCAGCCTGAACTGCGATTTAATGTGCTCAATATCAGAGGCGAGAGATTCGGGATTACATGAAACATATATCAGACGTTTTAGTTCTGATTTTTTAATTTCCTCAAGCATTTGCTGTTCAAGACCTTTTCTGGGCGGATCCACAATCGCAACCGTGTAATCCGCACCGGACAGATCAGAGAACAGCACAGAGGCATCACCTGCTAAAAATTTGACATTTCTTATCCCGTTCAGAGAAGCTGCTGCTCTGGCTGCATTAACAGAGGCTCTGTTTTCCTCTATTCCAAGTACAGTCGATGCCCGGGATGACACCCAGAGAGAGATACTTCCCGTTCCACTGTAAATATCAAGCACGTCTGATTTCTCCGGAATCCATTTCAATACCTCGTTATAAAGATTCGGGGTCTGAAACGGGTTTACCTGAAAAAATGTGGAGATTTCAAGTTTGAATTTTAACCGTCCCAGTTTCTCCTTCAGAAAAGGTCTCCCCCACCATGTGTGTTCCTCTTCACCCAGTACAACGTTAGTTCTGCGCATGTTTACATTTTGTACAATTCCGACGATCTCTGCTGACGGGCTCAGACGACCGCTGATAAGTTCAAGAAGTTTTCCTGAAAGGAAACGAGATCCCGCCGGTCTTTTGCCATTGGTAACCAGCCCGATTAAGATTTCTCCTGTATCTTTGCCTTTTCTGAGAAGGATGTGACGCAGAAACCCTGTATTGTTTTTCTCATTATACGGGGTAAGATTGTATTTCCATGCCCATTCCCTGATCGCAAAGGCAACTGCTGTAAGGTCCCTGTCCTGAATATAGCATTCCTTCTGATCTATTACCCTGTGCGAATCACGCGCGAAACAGCCTAGCACAGTTTTTCCTGCAGCAGTTCCGAAGGGAAGCTGAACTTTGTGCCTGTAGTAAAAGGGCTCAGGACTGGGGATTATAATATTTGTGAATTCAGGAAATATCTTATTGAGCATCTTCGCTTTTTGCGCAAGCTGCTCTTTGCAGGAGAGATTCAGAAGAGAACATCCGCCACATTCGGCAAAATGCCTGCATTTTACCGGAAGTTCGATTTCAGCATTCATTTTAACAGACCCGGAGAATTCTGACTGATGTATTCAACTGATAAAAAGCATTTCCCTGTATTTTGGAAGCAGCCAGGATGAGTCAGGCATCGAATTCTCCAGTGCATCAACATGGCGCCGGATATGTTCCATGTGAGGTTTGAGCTCAGAGAAGTAACAGGCTGCTCTGGATTCCAGATCCATGGAACTGGTCTTTTCCAGAATTCTTTCCAATTCCCTGATATTTTT
>DAOTAZ010000453.1:0-2684 GCA_035382965.1 Chitinispirillaceae bacterium
ATCCCAGGAATTTCCTCCTGCCGGATCTATCTCCTGGCCAAGAGCTACTGTTGCGCTTCCCTGTACATCGAGATCTATTATCAGTGTGGGGCCCTGCCGGGATAAGGCAGCAGCCAGATTTGTGGCGACTGTAGACTTTCCAACACCGCCTTTGATATTTGCGATATGAATTATTCCGCCGTTATCAGAGTCCGCAAATATCAAAGACTTTTTTTTAAAATCAGCCATACCGCAAAAAATGACAGATCAGACGTTTTGCCCTATCGACTCGATCAAAGTTTCTACATCGGTGGGTTTAGGTAATATTCTGTCTCTGTCGCTTCTGTTCCTGTCCTGTATTATATAAGAGTCTTCTTCTGCATTATATAAAATTACAGGCAGGTTTTCAAGTTCTTTGCCGATCTTAAAATAGTTGAAAATTGATTTATTCTTCTTCCAGGTCTCGGTCTCTATCACAAGTAAATCAACTTTTTCATTTTCAATAGATGTTAAAAAATCGTTTGTTGTAGGACAATCAATGACACGATACTGGCGTTTTGAGGCAGCGGTTTTGATCTGTTCACGCCTTTTTCTATTGTCATCAACAAGGATCAGCTTCATAAATCTATCTCCAGTTTTAAGGGTGTCAACACAGGATTTTCAGGGAAAGATCAGGAACCGGCATTTAGAGTCGCAAGCAGGTTCTCAGCACGCTGATGAAGATCTGTTGCAGTTGTATCCGAGATTATTTCCTTCAAATAGGTATGCGACTTTTGGGAATTGCGGTCCAGTAGTGCGATTTTCCATTTAATGGCACTGTGCCGGAATTTTACCCGTTCATCCTTCAAGGCCTTCTCCAGAGCCTGAATAGCTGATGAAACATCACCTTTAGCCTCATAACAGGCAGCCATTCCCTCAAGAGCCTGTCCACCTACAAACTCCACTGATTTTGATCCTTTTAATGAATTTTCATACCAAACCAGCGCCTCATCATATTTTTTCTGATCATAGAGGATTCTTGCCAGGATAAAAGCACTCATAGAGGCATGCGGGCTTGAACCATGATTCTCTGCTGTGATCTTGAACTCTTCAACTGCTTTCTCCAGATTGTTTTCAGTATAGTAAATCATAGCTTTACCGAAAGCTTCTCTTGCCTTCAATTCGCCTGATTTTTTGATATTGCTGAAAATCATAAAACCACCGATAAGGACTGCTATAACAATCAATCCTCCGAGAACCTGGTTGCTGTTTTTGACGAAAAATTCCTTGGTCTTGAGAAGTGATTCAATGAAAGGATCTTCTCTCATTTCCTGTTTAGATTTGTTGTACTTGAGATTCAAAAAATTCCTCCTTTATCGGCCAGATCTTGAATACGTTTTATACTAATATAGATTTATTGCGAGTATACAAAAATGTTTCACCAGAGAGGGTGAAGTCAAGAGCAGAGTCTGTTTCCGCTTTTATTGCTCACTTTTTTTCGCGACTGCATACTATTATTTTGATCTTATGGAGACCCTCCAATCAGATTTCCTGAACAGCAAAGAACAACTGGATTCTTTGAGAGCTCAGAATGAGATACTTAAAGCTCAGTTAATGAGCACCTCTCTTATTCACGAACTCACCAAAGTTCTCCATTCCTGTACTGACCTGGAAAGCATAATAAAAACCATTCTTCTGGCAATCCAGGAAATACTGGAGTTTGACAGGGTTATACTGTTTGAGATCGACAGGGATGAGTTCTGTCTCAGACCGGGCACTTCTGCAGGAATTCCGGAAAATCAGTTGAAAGCTTTCTCTGTACCTCTGGGATTTGAGGGAGGAGAAATCACCGATGCCCTTTTCCTCAACCGGCACATTCTGGTAGAAGATCCCGATGAATCAGCGGATTATTTCTACAGGTTTCTGTCATCCGATTCATACCTTGTAATACCCCTTGTCAGCAAATTGAACAAAAGATGCTGGGAAACAAAGGGCTGTACAAAAACAATGTGCCCCGCCCACAGCAGCTTCAACCCCTACTGCTGGAGTATCATCGGAAGCGCTCTTCTGACAAATGCCAATTCCGAAGATGAAAGACGGCAGGCATGTATAAAATGCCCATGTTTCAAAGTCGAAGGCGTTCTCTGGATGGATCGGGTAAACCGTAAGACCCCAATCACAAGTGATGATATCACAACACTGACTGCTATTGTAAACCTGTCCGGTATAGTGATTGAAAACTTCAGAATTCTCGATGCTTTTGATAAGGCCAATACCAGTCTCCAGAAGGCCAATGACATGTTAAAAGTCGTCAACCATGACCTTCAGGTGGCACAGGCGAAAATCAACAGCGATCTGGAACACGCCAGAAATATCCAGCAGGGTCTTCTCCCCCAGGACCTCAACGACACCGAGGATTTCTCTCTCGGCGCCAGATACCTCTCCGCCGATGCTGTGGGAGGTGACTACTATGATGCCTTCAGCATCTCAGGGGGTGTTTATGGACTGGTTGTAGCTGATGTCTCAGGGCATGGGGTCGCATCCGCACTGATTATGTCAATGGTAAAAGTGCTTTTAAAAAGCATTGTTCAGGAGGAGAAATCTCCTCAGAAAACCCTCGAGCACATCAACCAGACATTCCTCTCGGAAATCAAGACCGATAATTTTGTAACCATCTTCTATGCAGTTCTCGATACAAATAACCATGTTCTGCACTACACCTCAGC
>DAOTAZ010000454.1:0-2678 GCA_035382965.1 Chitinispirillaceae bacterium
AATATGAGCACCAGGTGGAACCGATTTTATAATCCAGGTATTTCCGCCGATGACAGCACCTTTTCCGATCACGGTATCACCGCCCAGAATCGTTGCATTAGCGTAAATAATAACATCATCCTCGATATCAGGATGTCTCTTCTTTCCTTTCAGCGGTATACCTTCTTTGTCAAAAGGAGAAAGCGCACCAAGCGTCACACCCTGGTAGACCTTGACGTTTTTCCCGATTCTGCATGTCTCCCCTATGACAACTCCAGTCCCGTGATCGATAAAAAAACCGGGACCTATAACCGCGCCCGGATGAATATCGATACCGGTAGTGGAATGTGCACGTTCAGACATTATCCGGGGAATAATCGGAACCTCCAGTTCATAAAGCTGATGAGCGATTCTATATGTCGCTATTGCTTCCACACAGGGGTAACTCAGTATTATTTCATCGATATACTGAGCCGCCGGATCACCATCAAAGGCAGCCTGAATATCCTCCATCAGCACAGCCCTGATTGAAGGCAGGGATTCGATAAGATGAATCAGAGCCTCGTTGGCCCGACGTTCACAATTGCAGGTTTCGCAATTATCAAGTTTGCAGCGAAATTTGAAAACCTCACGGATATGCCTGCCCAGCCTGAAACTGATATGCCTCAAAGCATCTGTCAGAAAAAAATTTACCTCATCCCTGCCGATTTTCTCCCTGCTGAAACTACCCGGAAACAACACAGCAAGAATCTCATCGAGTATTTCGTAGATTTCATTTCTTCCCGCCAGGTCAAGACCATCCTCGTACCTGAGATCAATAGAAGGTCTGATATTCTCCTCCAGCGCCTTCACCACTTCAGGGAGCCTGCTGTCCATCCATCGGGAAATTTCCATCTTATCCGCACTTTCAATAGGTTGTTGTCTCATGAATGTATTTGATCCACTGGGAGAAAAACTCCGTGCGGTGAGAACGCCACGTGTTCACCGGATTTTCCAGGTCAACATTCAATGGAGGTTTCACATCGGTACGACCTTTGTTCTTATCACGAAGATACTCTTCCACAAGGCGTGAGGGCTCATATTCAGGATGTCCCAGGTGAATCAGGAATCGATGGTCGGAGCTCTCAAAAATGGTATAACCGGCACCCTTTGCATACGCAAGCAATAAAACATTGCCTTTATCACGCTCCTGCTCCAGTACCTCATCGGGAATCCCTGCGTGCCTGCTCTGGGCACACCAGAATTTATCGTCCATCTCTCCGGTTACAGGGTGATTCCTGTCAAGATTGACAGTCTCGTATACCCCGAAAATCTTCTCCGGGAAAACAGCCTTCTCCATATCCATGCATTTTGCAAGCGCCAGCCCGCCCCAGCAGATTCCCAGAGTAGAAGCTATATTGTTGCGGGCATACTTCAGTATCCGCTTTATCTCTCCCCAGTAGTTAACCTGCTCAAAGGGAATCTCCTCAACCGGAGCCCCGGTGACAATCAGGCCATCCAGATGCTTCTTATCAACAGCCTCCTCAAAAGTCACATACAGCTTCTCCAGATGCGACGAATCACTGCTTGTGTACTGATGTGTCCGGAGCTTTATCCAGACTGGCTCGATCTGCATGATAGAGCGGCCAAGCGGATGAAGAAGACTGAATTCATAAGATTCAGCTTTGGGCATTATGTTTAAAATCCCTATGCGAAGCGCACGGATATCCTCTTTCAGTGCCTGATCGTTATCTATGCAAAGTATTCTGCTTTTCTCTAGTGCACTTTTGCAATGGTAATCTTTGGGAAGAACGATAGTCATTACTACTTGCCTTTAATTAGATGAGAATACAACCTGAAGTAATGCCAAACCCTGGCTCAGATTTAAATCATCTAAAAAATAAATATTTTATAGCCGTCATATACATTAAAACTCTTACCACTTCCAGAAATGGGACTCATTTCGCCCCTGCACTTTGTTTCTGTGCACTCATATAGAATAATTGGAAACACCTGTCGCTTGCTGCTCCCGGTCAAGAAGATCCTGCAAAGAGAGCTTCCCCAGCACACTCTTCCATGTATCCGAAAGCTCTTTCCACACTGTTCTGGCAGAACAGATCTCCGCCTTTTCGCAAGCATCAACCGCAGAAACACATTCCACAATATCAAGCGGTCCCTCAAGTGCCTCTACTACCTCAAGTACCGAAATACTGCCGGGGTCCCTGCATAATACATATCCGCCATTAACCCCGCGACTGGTCTCAATTATCTTTCTGTTTTTCAGTACTATGAGAATATTTTCGAGGTAAGAATCAGATATTCCCTGTCTGGTTGCGATATCTTTCCTTTTTGCAGGGGAAAAACCGTAACTCTTTGCTATCTCCAGAATTGCTCTCAATCCGTAACGAGATTTTGTGGAAAGCTTCATTATCCTCCCATTCTGAATGTTGATCAACATAGTAAAAATACTAAAAATTCAACCCTGACTCCAATTTGATCAGTACACAATACATCTTTATATCCCGGTTCAGTAGAAATGCAGGAATCCAGAGCAGCCCCGGCACCCTGGAAAATTATGCAGAAAGATTATAATAGTTTGTTTTCATACTGATCAATATAAGCCTTTATGGTTATCCGCAGCGCATCCTCAAGCCTTGTTTTCGGAACCCACTTCAGCTTCTGAAAAGCCTTGCTTATGTCAGGCAAGCGCCTGCCTGAGT
>DAOTAZ010000455.1:0-2674 GCA_035382965.1 Chitinispirillaceae bacterium
CAGGGGTCAGATTTCCGGAGCGGACCGAGAGCTTCTTCCACTCATCTTTACTGAGAAACTCCTTTGTCTGCCCCTGAACTGTGACATAGGTTTTCCGCTTCAGTTCATCAAGACGCCTGTAAAGCTCATCACTGAGCCTCCCGCATTCGTTAACCTGCTTGAGAAGCTCCCTGTCCCTCTCCGCCTCCTCTATCGAACCCCATCCCGGAGCATTCGACGGTTTAAGAGCAAGCAGAAGTTCAACATAATCCATTCTTGACATAATGTTTTCAAATTCACCCTGGCCGAGCTTATTCTCTTTTGTTAAAAGATACTCAGGGACTCCTATTTTTCCGATATCATGGAGCAGTGCAGCAAACTGAAACTGTTTTCGCTTATCAGGTGAGCTGGCCAGTTCATAATAGGGACACAGGGGGTCCTTTTCCGCGGCATCAAGAAAAGCATTTACAAATCCCATCACACGCTTTGAATGTCCCGATGTTACCCTGTCCCTTTCATCGATGGCAGCTATCGATGAACCAAGGAATCCCTCAAAGAGGGCCTTTATATTTTCATATAACTGTGCCCGCTCAATCGATACAGCGGCCTGAGATGCAACAGATTGCACAAACTCCTCATCAGAAAGAGAAAACGATCTCACTATCTTATCGGTATTTTCTTTGTTGAGTTTTACCGAGGGATCATTTTTCCGGTTTATCAATTGGAGCACTCCGACCACTTCACCATCATGATTCTTAAGAGGGATGGTAAGCATCGATTTGATACGGTAGCCGGTCTTTTCCAATAGTACTCTTCCGGCCCAGTAAGGAACCGAATCATCAAGCCTTTCTACATCATCGATATTAAGTGATCTTGCGGTAAGTGCCACATAACCGGCAATATAGTTACTGTTGATCGGAACCGAATACTCTGACATCCTGCCAAGATCCACAGAATCGTTCTGAGCGACTTTGAAGGAAAGTGTATCGCTGAAACCTCCACCGGGTTCCTTCCTCTCCCTTATGTAAATACTTCCGGCATCAGCACACAGAATCTCTCTGCATGTTGTAAGGATTAGTTTCAGAAGTTTCTGCAGGTCATTTTCACTTGACAGTGCAGTCCCGATACGCACCAGATCCAGTTTCTCATTACGGTATTTGATAATTGCGGAAACCATCGCTTTGTTCCGCTCATTTACGGCATCGCTTCTGACAATAGCCAGAAGCATGCTGCAGACAGCCGCTTTTGTAAGCGGAGTCTCAAATACACCCAGAATAGGCATGTTATTTATAAAAGAGGGAACCTCATCTGCTACCCTTTGAAACAAAGGAAGGCATTCTCCGGAACCAAGCGGAAGATTCGCGAAGAGCTCAAGAATCAGATCCGGCGAAGGCGGCAGAAAGGAAAAAAATCCTTTTGGCAGATCTTCCTCGAATCTCTTTCCCAGGATTTCATCTCTGCTCATTACTGTCACGGTAAAGCCATGGACTCCGGCAACCTCTCTGAGGAGATCAAGATCTCTTTGCTGAATCTCTCCGGTAATACAGATCAGTGAGCCCATTCACTCATCCAGTCTGAAGGCAGGACAACTGTAGATATTTAAACTTTAAATTTAATACATATTATAATCAATAAAAAAGCCTGCTCTTGAGGAGCAGGCTGAATATGGCGGACCGGACGAGGCTCGAACTCGCGACCTCTGGCTTGACAGGCCAGCGTTCTAACCGACTGAACTACCGGTCCCGATAAAATCGGCTTAATACCAATCTAACTATCAATGGGCGTTGAGGGATTCGAACCCCCGACCACCTGCTTGTAAGGCAGGTGCTCTATACCAACTGAGCTAAACGCCCTGTTTCTGCTGTGGAGATTTCTTCTGCTCCTTGCCTTTTACAGCCAGAGCAACAGGAATCAGCACACAGTATACACCAACCAGAATAAGAGGCGCTACGCTCTTTGATAATGTACTATCAACAGGCCCCTGCGCCAGAAATATATATCCAACTACAAGTAAGACCAGACTTCTTGCAAAAAGCTTGTAATTAATTGATGAAAAAAAGTTCTGCATTTTTTCTCCAAAAAAGACTTTATAAATTAGATAAAGCTCATCGTGATGTCAATATTAAAGTTTCAATGTTGAGAGTAATTTTTCACGTTCACTCTCATCTTCTGTCTTCAATGCAAGCATCCTCTCCCTGGTCACCTTCAACACCATGTTTAACAGGCTTGCCAGATTCTGCATCTCGTCTCCCTTTCGCAATTTAATCTGATCCGTATAATCTCCCTCAATCATATTGTGACAAACCTTCTCGAACCGATACACAGGTCCGGCTACTTTATGAGAGAAAAAGATGGTAAGAAGGACTATCTGCACAATGACCAGAAGCATCCCTGCCCCGAAAACCCACAACAGTGAATTCAGAAGATTTTTCCGGAACTCTTTGTTTGATGAAAAAGTCCTGATATAATCCTTGATCTCATTAATCAGCACACCATACCTCTCAGGTGATGGTTCAAGCTGATCCTGGAGTTCAAGAACAATTTTGCTTTCGATATCCTGCTTAATAATTCGTACTGTAGTACCGATAATTGCCTGGGAGGCGAAATAAAGAGTCAGCAGCATGAATACCAGAAGTATTATCATCGGTATCAACAGCGTCAGCATATATCTGCCCTGAAAATTCCTGTCGATAAA
>DAOTAZ010000456.1:0-2670 GCA_035382965.1 Chitinispirillaceae bacterium
ACCTAACCCTCCCTACATTCACTACTCTCAGCCAGAAGCGCCCAGTATAGTATATGGTATCATCATCCGTTTTGTGCTCGTGTTCATAATCGTAATCGTCCGCTTCAAGGCTCTGGTAAAGACTGACTCTCCAGGCAGCTTGCTGACCATCAGCACCCAGTCCTGATGTCTTGATTTCTTCCAGAAAGCTCATCAAGTGATAAACGACTGTTACAAACTCCCCTTACCTGCCAACAATAAATCTCTCCACCCTGGAACCGGCCTTTACTATGTAAATACCATTATTTACAATACGGGAAATATCAAAGGATCCCTTGCCGGTAATTGCAGAAAATATCTTCTTACCAGTCAAATCACATATAGACACAGGTGTCCCGGGATACACATCAAAAATGATCCTGCGGCCGGATACATAAGCAAAATCCCTTTTTTCAGGCATCCGCCTCTTCTCTCTGATACCGGTTACCAGATACTCATCAGTGTTTATCTTTCCGACACCGCAGTATGCAGGAATCAGGGACTGGATATTTGAAACCTGGTCTGCAGTATAGGAATAAAATGATGAAGGCCTGAATGAACCGGCTTTAAGCTCCTCGCTTTCTGAAAGCGCATTAGCACCACCCCCGTCTCCTGCGCTGAGAATCACCTTTGGAACACGGCCACAGTTAATCCACTGGTTGTTTACAAAGGTAGCGGCACCGTTCTCAGAAATCTTCCCAAAAACCGGCTTTTTGGTATTCTCAAACCGGTTTGCCTCTATGTAAAGATCTGAATTGATACGCGCATTCGCACCATCAAGGCCGTCTTCGATGTAATTGTTTAACAGATGACACTTGCCGAACCTGATCAGGGGCAGGCGGGATGAAATATTCCTGAAGTAGTTGTGACTGTAGGTGATCCTGCGGTCAAAATCATCACTGTTACCTTTTCCCATGAGAGAACCCTTGTGATGATCATGGAAATAGCACCAGGAGATGGTAATATTGGTGCTGTTGTTTTTACCGTCGATCAGACCATCATAACGGTCCTTGTCTGTCATCACATCCGGATCCTCATTGTAAAACTCACAATGATCTATCCAGATATTTTTTGAGATCCGGTTCGCTTCTGCCACACTCTCATCATCAGCCTGGATACTTATACAATCCGGATCCGAAAGTATCTTCTCAGATCCGTTTACCCATCCCACGATCTTGTTCTCATCTGTCCTGGCAATCGGAACATCTTTCATCGAGAATCTGATATTTCGGATAATGATGTTTGATTGGCACTGTATCACTATTCCTATACGGTTAAAGAATGCGTCTTTTCCTATACCCACAAGGGTTTTATTGGAACCAAGCCTGATTATATCACCATAAGTGGTGCTCTTGCCGCTGGATGAAATCGCCCCGTCTGAACCTATAGTGGCACTTTTTCCAGTGTTAAACTCCTTTTTAATAAGAATTACATAGGGTTTGGACCTGTCTTCCGCATACGTTTTTAACTCCTCAAGCGTTTCCGGAGTGACTACCTGACCACCCATCCCCCCTGTTGTTCCTCCACCTGTCGCAGCAAATCCCATGATTGAGAAATCGGGCGCCGGAAAAACAGCTACTGCCATGACAGCCAGAAACAGAGCGATCATCTTGCAATTCATAGTACAGCCCCTTATAAAATGAATGACGTTGGTTTATTGTAACCAATAATATAATCATTTAATTTGCAATAAGCATAAATTCATTACATATGCTTATAATCAGCAATTTTTTTGTAACCAATATTACCTCATCTAAGAGAAAATTAGTGGCTTAAGGGTTTAAGCCACGATTTCATCACTGAGGAAAAGATAAAACCCGAATGGTTAATCAGATATCAGTCAGATTTCCTGGGAAAAAGGCTGCCCGGAGAGCATTTAAAACCGCTATGACATCGATTACCTCCTGCACGACCGCACCCGCCACAGGAGGAAGATACCCGAATGCCGCAAGCCCCATCCCTGCCACACTCAGAGCCATCCCCCCGATTGCACTCTGCAGCGCTATCGCCCTCATCCTGCGGCTTATATGAAGCAGTTCATCCATCTTTTCCAGTGAACTGTCCATAATCACCACTCCTGCAGCCTGAGCGGTGATATCACTCTTCTGCCCCATCGCTACTCCCACAGTAGAGGACATAAGCGCCGGTGCATCATTTATCCCGTCACCGACAAACACCGTATCCCCGCTCTTTAACTTCTCCTTTACTATCTCAACCTTCTTCTCAGGACTGGCCCCCGCTACCACCTCTGTAATTCCTATCTGATCTGCAAGATACTGTACATCAACCTGCCTGTCTCCGGAAAGCAGGAGAACCTCATCGATTTTGTGTTTCTTTTCGATGTGACTTATAAACGACGCCCCCTCCTTGCGCGGAGTATCCCTGAACCTGTAAAAGGCGGCGATTACAGAATTTACAAGTATGATACACTCCATCCCTCCTGCCGGTGGTGGCAGCTTCTGTAAAGAGATCTCTTTTTTGTTCTGCAGATGTTTCCTGCTTGTGATCTCTATCTCACTCTCCCCTATTCTTCCCTTTAACCCCTCTCCCGGCCTCTCACTTATCTGGTATGCCATCTGAAGCGGCACCCCGCTTTCCTTTGCAGCCTTTAGAATCGGCCTTGCCAGTGGATGTTTTGAGTAGCGCTCAAGA
>DAOTAZ010000457.1:0-2670 GCA_035382965.1 Chitinispirillaceae bacterium
ATTTGTCGAACCAGCCATGTCTCCCTGATAGGTCAATAGCATGATATTCATAATTCAGACTTTCTCAAATTGATGTTTTCACGATTCAATATAACAAACCGCGGGACCGCTGTATGCAATAAGTTCCTCATGGGTGCCGGTCTCAACCAGCTTTCCTGTTATATCAGGCGAACCGTCCCACCCGGATCGTAACCCATAGCACCAGTTAAGATAATAGTTGCGCCGGAACAGGTATACCCCCACTGCCAGGGCTGTTCCGTCTTTTTACGAGTACAATTCCAGACTTTATCTCCTTTACCTTTCGACATCATTTCAACCGCTTCAAAAAATGAAGCGCTTTCTGATGCGACGGCTTGGGGGCACAGAATATCCCGAGTATTTTAGAATCAGCAGGAAAAATTTGAGTCGACTCCCATTGCTTTTTGGTACAATCTTTCCGCGCCTGATCAGCGCAGGATGAAGATCACAGCAGAGAGCAAACACCCTATGAAAGGAGATCTTTATGATGCCGAGAACATCCCGTACCGTTTCATCTCTGGCACTGGCTTTGGGTTTGTTGACCATGCCGGTAAGCACAAGCGCATCACTTTCGCCGATCAAGGTTACTCCCCAGGCGGGGCAGATACGGATGCAGGACCTGAGGAGCTATTTCTGGTATATTTGTACTTATTCTAACACATTGCATTGTCTGACTACCCGGAGTAAAAAGAGTATCCAGGAAGTTCACTCATTTTTATCCGGGTAGGTTTTTTCTGAACTCTTCCGACTTAGTCTTCAAGCATCATCTTTTCCAGTGTTAACGGTTCAATATATTCACCGTCTTTATAAACCCTCATATTTCCACCGGAAATTTCATCAATCAAGACGATACTATTGTCCGGCTTAACCCGTCCGAACTCAAGTTTTATATCATAAAGCTCGAGACCTTTTTTAGCCAGCTCCGATTTGATAATTCCGGATACACGTCTGGTAAGATCCTTAAGAGTAGCATATTCTTCTTTGGTAAGAATTCCAAGCATCTCAAGCCCGTCATCTGTAATCGGAGGATCATTTCTTGCGTCATCTTTGAGCGTAACCTCAACAAATGCATCAAGCGGATCTCCATCCTTTGCATACATTCCATAACGGCGTATGAAACTACCAACAGCTCTGTACCTGCAGATAACTTCAATACCCTTTCCGAACACCTCAGCAGGTTTCACTGTCATACTGGCTTCATCGATTTTTGCATCAATATAGTGAGTAGGGATACCCTGATCTCGCAGTATTTCAAAGAACCGTTTAGTCAAGCTAAGCCCTGCTCTTCCTGCGCCCTCAATGGTAAGCCCAACAGTATTTGCACCCGGATCGAATTTCCCATCCTGCCCGGTAACATCATCCTTGAATTTTAAAAGGTAATTCCCATCTTCAAGCTCATATACATCCTTCGTTTTACCTTTTTTTACAAGTTTCATAAGTGGCAATACCTTTCGGATAAAATGTGAGATTGAAAGATAATAAAAATAATTACAGGGTCTGATGGCATTCAGAGTTAAATATAAATTGCCACAGCAGAAATTCCTCAGTACCTGATGCGTGCCCAGGCGTTACGAAATATTTAAACGATAATTGAAGTCAAATTAATACTGTCGAGAGACGATAGTTTCTATCAGGCGCTGTTCCTGTAAAGTTGAGATCAGCCTTCCGGTCCTCTCCGATCATCGATTCTGTTTCCTGCGAATGAACTGAATTTTTTCGTAACGTTACTATATATATGATCACACCACATAACACCGTTTCCTTTTATTTCATTCTGCGAGGATTACGGTAATGATTAATTTCTCAAGGTACATCTTCTGTTTATTTATCCTGTCATGTTTTTCATTCTCCCTGGCACAGGATTTCAATTACGCTGAGGTTCTGCAGAAATCCATGTGGTTTTATGAAGTGCAGCGTTCCGGTAAACTTCCGGAAAATAACCGTGTTGAGTGGCGCGGATCATCCGCTGTAAACGACTGCGGCGAGGGTGGAATTGATTTAAGCGGGGGATGGTACGATGCTGGAGATAATATGAAATTCAACTTCCCCATGGCTTCATCCCTGACCCTTCTTGCCTGGGGCGGGCTTGAGTATCCGGAAGGTTATCAGAAATACGGGCAATGGGGATGGTTTCTGGAGAATATCAAGTGGGTAACTGATTATCTGGTAAAGTGTCACAGTGCAAAAAATGAATTTTACGGCCAGATAGGGATTGGAATGGTAGATCACAAGTGGTGGGGTTCTCCTGAAGTCTACCCTCTTGAGAGGCCGGCGTTTAAAATAGATGCCAATAATCCAGGAAGTGATCTGGCAGCGGAAGCTGCTGCTGCGCTTGCATCTTCCTCGATGCTTTTCAGGGGAACAGATCCTGCTTACGCAAATCTTCTTCTTGAACACGCAAAAGAGCTTTTTACTTTTGCGGATACCTACAGGGGACTGTACCATGAAGCGATCCCCGATGTGGTTGATTTTTACAAATCATGGAGCGGATATTACGATGAGCTGGTGTGGGGGGCTATATGGCTTTACATAGCGACCGGGGATCCGTATTATCTGTCGAGAGCCGAGGAGCTCTACCCTGAGTTATCCAAAGAACCGCAGAGTACCACTCCGAAGTTCAAGGAGGCGCTCTCCTGGGATGACAAGACATAC
>DAOTAZ010000458.1:0-2663 GCA_035382965.1 Chitinispirillaceae bacterium
GTATAGGTTGCAGGCCACTCATTACCACCCACATAGGTACCGTTGAACATGACAGGGATTTCATTAGGAGTAACATTGTAACGAAAACTGGTTATTTCACCCGGCTGTACAATGTCTGAGTTGGAACTCAGATCGATTCTGATAAATCCTCTGTCCTCAGGGATTGTATCATCAACTATACTGATTACCAATTCCCGCTCTGTAGTGCCTTGTGCAATAATCAGCGTGTCAGACCCGTTATTAACCCTGTAGTCGTAACCAGATATCATGTTGCTGTCTGTAACGGAGAGTTGAAGCACCACCGGAATATCCAGCGGCTTATCGAGTTTTACCTTTACTTTTACCTCAGGCACGGCTTCGGAACCGGATGAATCCTCGATGGTAAATGAATAAAATGCAGCCACATCACCATCATCGTGAATGGTCAGGGTGAAATCCTGATTATCCCTGGAAACCGTGAATGGATCATCGGAAACCAGTTTCAGTATTACAGTCTCATCCTGCTCCTGGAGCTGATCCTGCCTGATATGGATCTTTATCTCAGCCTGCACATCACCAGGATCAAAGGTCACCCTGTAATAATTGTTGTCTAAAGTAAAATCTTTCCCGGCGGTGGCAGTACTGCTCTCATCCAGCACACAGATAAACTCAACTTTCTTCTCAACCGGTCTTGACAGTTTAATAATGACCGGATAGGTGGTGTCTGTCTCCACTACTGCGGCCTCAGTTTCATTGAAATAGAACAAAACTATGTCATTGTCTATAATCTCTCCATAGAATACCTTGTTAGATTCGGTTCTGAATTTAACAGAATCAGGTTCCGTTACCCTTATTTCGAATCTTTCGGTGACTTCCGGTATCGAGTCATCAAATATCTCCGGATTCAGAACCGCGACCGTATCCCCGGCATCGAATACAAATTTCCCGCTCAGTGGAGAGCTTATATCAGAGCTGTCTGCAGCATCATTTGTTGCAGGAAATGAAATTGTATATGGAATAGACACTCTGGACTCCAATGCCGGTGTCATGATCAGCCTGACCGAAGCCCCCTGAGAGGCCCCCTCGTTGAATTTCGGAGAATAATTGTTCTCCCATCTCAGGAAAGCGACTATCTCTTTCATGACAAGGATATCTGTAACAATAGAATCCATCATGCCGCAACTGTCTTTCACAGTCACCTTCAGTTGTTGTACTATGGTATCGGCACGTTCTGCTGTCCATTGCACAAGGCTGTCGGATCCCTTGAGAATGGTCTTTACTATCTTTCCATTGCTGTCCAGAAAGTATGCGGCATACTCGAAAGGTTTTGTACCTGTAAGAGGAACCTCCCTGAGAGTCACATTTATCGATTTACCGATATAAACAGTATCCGGGAAATCATCCTCAGATGTAAGGAACTTGACCGGTACAGCCACAATCCCCTTGACCACGATCACAAAACTCTTCTCTATGGATTCAAACCCGTCAGTAGCTCTTATAACAGCATCATAAACACCGACATCGGACAACTGAGGAGTCCAGGAGACTTTTCCTTCTCCTGCATTCAGAATAACAGACTTTCCGGTACTGTCGATTATGGTCATGATGACAAAAAGAGAGTCGTTATCAGGATCTGATACTGATATATCAAAGACTGACTCTTTGCCTGTTGTGATAACCGAATAGGAGGGTGTATTGATCCATACGGGCAGCCGGTTGTGCTTTACAAAAAGGGTGTCTTTGGTTGAATACCCTGCACTGTCGGTGGCGTCGATGTAAATCGGTGTACTTTCTGTGCCATGTGCAATAAAAACCTTTGTGCTGTAATAGAGATCATCACTTTTCTTGCTGACTTTTTTCCCGTTTACAGTCACTGTTAGTTTGCTGTTGTCTACAATGTCCAGTTCAAGGAGCATGGAATCGGTTCGGCTTATATAGTTTGTTTCAACCGGTTCCCCGTTGCATCGCTTGCCTCTTATCTGAGGCGCGGTGGTGTCTACAAATTCCGGATTATAGAAAACATAAAAATCGGTCTCTGCCAGTCTCGTTCCGGTTGTCTGGGAATCTGGGAATACAATAAGCGATATGTGATTGGTGCGGTTGGGGAGGTTGATGTTAATGGAAAAAACGGGGTTATCCTGCATAATCCGGATTTTTTTCTGATCCGCACCGTTGTTCTTTACAAGGAGGTACAATTTGCTGTATTGATCAAAGTTGCCGATATTGCCCAGCAAATTCAACTTAGTGGAAGAAGTCTGCATACTGTCAACAGGGTAGAGTACATTTATGACCGGAAGAATCTTCACGTAATGGATAAAAAACGATCTGCTGAAATTACGGTTAAGATTGTCAGTCACGGAGATATCGAGCTTAACCGGTTTTGTAATTGTGTCGAGACCTTTTAAATTATAATTGAGCACGAAAAGTTCACCCATCCTGAGACTGTCGCTGAATGCTTTCCCATTTACCCTTGCACTCTTCAGACGCTGTGCCCCGGAAACCTCAAGGCTGAATTTAAAAGACGATGTGGTTGAATATACGGAATCGGAAAGGACCGAATCATTTATGCATACAACCTTAAGTTCAGCCTGGTCTGAATTAACAATTGAGAAAAATACAGAGGGGGAACGGTGCTTCTTCAGATCCTCAACGTACAGTTCACCGACCTGGCTTGTAAATGATGA
>DAOTAZ010000459.1:0-2652 GCA_035382965.1 Chitinispirillaceae bacterium
TGTCCCACCTGCGGGTCATGTTCGGGGATGTTTACAGCTAACTCGATGAACTGTCTGACCGAGGCTCTTGGTTATGCTCTTCCAGGAAACGGTACGATCCTCTCTACACATAAAAACAGGATCAAATTGTTTGAAAGAGCTGCAAATAAAATCGTAGAGATCACCAAGGCTTACTACGAAAATGGAGACACATCTGTTCTTCCGCTCTCCATTGCTACAAAACAGAATTTCCTGAATGCAATGTCATTCGATATCGCAATGGGTGGGTCCACCAACACAGTTTTGCATCTGCTTGCTGTCGCTCAGTCTGCCGGTGTGGACTTTTCAATATCAGATATAGACGCACTTTCCCGCAGGATTCCTGTCCTCTGTAAAGTTGCTCCGAGTTCACATTACCATATCGAAGATGTCAACCGCGCTGGTGGGGTTATGTCGATAATGGGTGAACTTGCTGCGGCGGGATTGATTGATGTCTCAACGAAACGTGTCGACGGGGTACTTAAGGATGTGCTTGAATCCTACAACCTGATGAGTGATAAATGTACTGATGAAGCTGAATCCATCTACAGAAGTGCTCCCGGAGGAATCGGAAGAAATCTGAAACTTGGATCACAGGATTCCAATTACGAGGAACTGGACAAGGATCGCACGAACGGATGTATCAGGGACTGTGCTCATCCTTACAACCGTGATGGCGGACTGGCTGTTCTTTTCGGCAATATTGCCTCTAACGGATGTGTTGTCAAGACTGCCGGAGTTGATGAATCCATCTTTAAATTCAGCGGAAAGGCCCGTGTTTACGATTCACAGGAAGAGGCTTGCGAGGGTATCCTTAACGAGGTAGAATCCGGTGATGTCATAGTGATCCGTTACGAAGGTCCAAAGGGCGGGCCAGGGATGCAGGAGATGCTCTATCCCACATCTTACATAAAATCAAGACATCTCGGGAAAGAATGTGCTCTCATTACCGATGGCCGTTTTTCCGGAGGGACATCGGGACTCTCGATTGGACATATCTCTCCTGAAGCAGCATCAGGAGGTGAGATTGCCCTGATCCGCAACGGTGATATCATCGACATCGACATTCCTGCCAGGACAATAAATGTCAGGATTTCCAAAGAAGAGCTTGAAAACAGGCGTAAAGCTGAGGAGGCAAAGGGAGAGAATGCTTTCAAGCCTCAGAACCGTAACCGTCCTATTTCTCAGGCTCTTAAAGCCTATGCACTCTTTGCAGCATCGGCAGACAAAGGTGCAGTGAGGATTCTTCCCGGAGAAGCAAAGTGAAAGATGGGCCAAAAAAGCTCTTTGAGGACTGTCTGAGCCGTTATCCGCAGTTGGAGAGGTGCTGGGGGAGCCTGGTCACTGCCTTCAATGCTATTTGTGAATGCTACCGTAATGGCGGAAAGCTACTGACCTGTGGCAATGGAGGCAGTGCGTCTGATGCAGAACATATTGCAGGTGAACTGATGAAAAAATTCCGCATCAGGCGTGATGTCGGCGAAGATGTGAAAAAAAAGCTTTTTGATCTTGGGTATTCAGATGCGGAATACATCTCTTCTCATCTGGAAAGGACCCTTCCCGCGATTTCGCTTGTGAGCCAGACCGCTCTTATCACAGCGGTTGTAAATGATACTGCCGGGGATATGATCTATGCCCAGCAGGTTTTTGGTTATGGCGAAGCAGGTGATATTCTCTGGGTGCTGAGCTGTTCAGGGAATTCTCCGAACATCCTGAATGCGGTCAAAGTGGCCAGAATGCTTGATATGGTGGTTATAGGATTTACTGGAGAGAGCGGCGGGGCTCTTGCTCCGCTCTGCCAGATTCCGGTCTGTTTTCCATCAAGTGTGACTGCCTGCATCCAGGAGATGCATCTTCCGGCTTATCATCTTCTTTGTGCCATGGTGGAAGAGGAGTTCTTCGGAGTCTGAATATCTTTGATTTTCGCGGGCTTCCTCTGTTTTCGCTGTGGCAAAAACCCTGATCTGAATATATTTTCCTATTCTATATTATTTGATTTGCACCCTCAGGCAGTCATTGTGACCCTGATTTATAAGAGATTGTATCGTATATCAGAATAAAGGAATTTACTGTGGCTGATTTTCAAATGTCAACGATGGAGAAGACGGATCTGAAAGACGAAACCGAAGGAACTCATCCTTACAGGACACACAATTGCGGTGAACTGCGCCGTAAAGATATTGGAACATTTGTACGGTTGAGCGGCTGGATCCATAATCGTCGTGACCATGGGGGAGTGCTTTTTATCGACCTGCGTGATCATTATGGAATCACCCAGGTTGTGATCTATCCCGACAGGGAATTTCAGAAAAAAATCAGCCATCTTGCAAAAGAAACTGTGATCCGGTTTGACGGGGTTTTAGCTGAGAGATCAGCAGAGAATGTAAACACTAAACTTCCTACCGGTGAAGTGGAGGTTGTTGCACGGGATTACGAGGTGCTCGGTTCATGTGATATTGTTCCTGTAAATGTGTTTCCTGAGGACCCGGTTCCTGAGGATCTGCGCCTTCAGTACCGGTTTCTTGACCTGCGCAGGAGCAGGCTGCACCAGAATATTGTCCTCCGTTCAAAGGTGATTGCCCATATCCGGAAAAAGATGTGGGAACTTGGGTTTAATGAGTTCCAGACTCCGAT
>DAOTAZ010000460.1:0-2634 GCA_035382965.1 Chitinispirillaceae bacterium
CAACTCTGAGATCTACAGTGTCATATCCTGCATGCAGGGACTGAATTGTTCCCTGTATGTAATCAACTACATAGTCGACCCCTTCAACCAGCACGGTATCCGGAGAGTAGACAATAACTGTCCCTTTAACGATGTTGCGTGCTTCAACAGGTGCTCCAATTGAGGGATCGCGGTAGAGCTGTTGCGGAGCAGCGCCGAAATTGTGGCTTCCGGCAGTCAGCATATTCTGTGTGGCAGTGTGAACTTCTCCGCCGCCTGCTGCGGCAATGTTCTGTACAGAAGCCAGAATAGCGGGACTCAGATTGATATCGGAAGCCCCTGTGGTTTTGGGATCAAAAAACTCTATACCAGTGTATCCGTTGAGGCTGTAACCTCTCCAGTGAAGTTCA
This sequence comes from Chitinispirillaceae bacterium, assembly GCA_035382965.1. Classification (GTDB taxonomy): domain Bacteria; phylum Fibrobacterota; class Chitinivibrionia; order Chitinivibrionales; family Chitinispirillaceae; genus JAAYIG01. The sequence continues at coordinate 390 of DAOTAZ010000460.1, forward strand.
TTTACCCTCTCAACCAGACCTCTGGCCAGAGTATCCAGTTTCTCCTGAAAATTTGGGATTATGATATCCCTGCTCTCGATCAGGCCCTTCAATTGACCACTGAGAGGTTTGAATTGGTTTTTGGTTTCCGCTACTCTGATACCAATTTCTCTCATCGATGTACCATCGGGCAGATCAAATGATGTGGTATAAGTCTCAAGTTTCTGATAATAGGCGGGAGCCACAAGCAGATTACTGCCGCTTGAAATGGAGATCTGACCGATTTCGTTTTCAATAATTGACACATCGACAATCGACGATAGTTCCTTGACAAGCATATCCCTTTTGTCGCGGCTGTCATTTGCATGCTGTTTCCCGGTCTCTACAGCACCGATTTCAATATTGAGATCATAGATCTTCTTTATGAGTTCATTAACCTTCTCTACTCTCTGTACAATCTCATCATTTCTGGTTCTGCGGAGATCGTTCAACTCATTAGAGAGATTATGGAATACATCATTGAGCACCATGGCGTTGGTTTTCACCATTTCTCTTGCTGACAGGCTGGATGGGTTGTTGGAGAGGTTCTGCCAACTGTCAAAAAAGGAATCGATGAATGATTGAATACCGGCATCACCAGGTTCCATGAAGATGTTTTCGATGCTCTCCAGGGTAAAGTCGATCTCTTTCCACAGTCCGACTTCCTGGTTCTGGCTCTGGATCTGTGCGTCGATAAAGCTGCTTCTTACCCGTTCAATATTAATGACATCCGCTCCCATCCCAATCTGACCGTAAATAGGGTCCCGGCGGTATGCTGCAGCCTGATTGACACGTTTCCGGGAATACCCCTCAACATCGGCATTGGAAATATTCTGTCCAGTTACATTTATGGCCATTTGGGAGGCCATCAGACCGCGCATTCCGACACCAAGGGTTGAGAAGAGTGACATTTTGACCGCCTATGCTGTTTTGTTAATCAGTGTAGATGTTGAAGGGGTTCCTGCTGTTCTGCCTTTAATACCGTACTGGACGAATTTCCCGTTTGCCTGCTGCAGGAAAGAGAATGTGTTTCCAATAAATCCTATTGCTTCTTCTATAAGTATCTGGTTGCTTGCATTGAGCTTCGAGAGGTCATTTATCTTCTGCTTGAGAGATGCGTGTATTGACGAAAACTTCTGTCTCCATTGCTCCGGCAGTTTCTCCATGATCTGATGCAGCTTTGAAACTGCCGCCGGGAGCCCCAGAGATGAGGAGATTGTTTTAACACACTCGATCCTCTGCTCTTCAAGCTTCTCTATCTGATAGATCTGCTTTTCCTGTTCAGAGGAGTGTTGCTGCAGAGCAGAGAGATCATTTTCTTTAATGGCCTTATTGAACGCCTCTGCAGTCTGCACCATCGAAGAGTGTATTTCAACCTCACGGGAAAGAATATGTTCAAGTTCCTGGAGTGATTTTTCCATATACTACTCCTTTGAAAAGCGCTCCTTATATTCCAGTACTGACTTTACATAATCCATAGTTTCCCTGTACGGGGGAATACCGTTATATTTCTCAACAGCAGCGGGCCCGGCATTGTATGAGGCAAGTGCCAGTTTTTCATCGCCATTGAACCGGTCAAGCATGCGACGCAGATATTTCACTCCACCGTCTATGTTTGCCCAGGGTGAGAAGGGGCGTGTAACACCCATATCATAGGCTGTAGTGTCCATGAGCTGCATTAATCCCTTTGCTCCGGCACGCGAGACCGCATAAGGGTTACCCGCTGATTCCTGAGCTATGACCGCAGAGATCAGAGCCTTGTCCACTCCATATTTTTCACTGGCCTGATTGATGAAAGCATTCCACCTGTTGACCTGAGCGATAACTGATCTGCTTCCGGTTTCCCGTCCAGTACTGCCTTGAGGAATAAAAGCCTTATCGAGCATCCAGGGTTCCATCCCGCCGATATTCCTGAGTTGTTCCAGGGAATTACCCGGGTTTTCATAGCGCTCGAGTTCTTTTACAATGAGGTCGGAAAGACCCAGAGATGCATAATTTCCAATCATTTTGGCATATTCGTCATCGAGCATCTCCGTATAGATTTTTTCTCCGAAGCCCATCGGCAGCAATGGATTTTCACCTGTGGTTTTACGCATGGCACGGAGCATCATTGAGGTAAAGATCGACTCAAATTCTTTAGCTACTTTTCTGATTCGATCAGAAGCCTGAGGAGAAAATGTCTGAGAAGATGTAATTATTGCAGCATGCATAATTGTGAATCCTTTCG
>DAOTAZ010000461.1:0-2619 GCA_035382965.1 Chitinispirillaceae bacterium
ACCACCACACCCAATATCAAACATTAAACCTTATACTCATTATGTCCCCATCAGACACTATATAATCCTTACCCTCCAGATGAAATCTCCCCTTCTCCTTCACAGCCTTTTCCGATCCCAGTTCCATCAGATCCTCATAAGAGAAACACTCCGCAGCAATAAAACCCCGCGCCAGGTCAGAATGAATACTACCGGCAGCCTCAACCGCCGTCGAACCCCTCCGTATATTCCAGGCCCTCACCTCATCTGCACCCACAGTGAAAAAACTTATATACCCCAATGTATCATAGGCGATTTTTGTCAGACGATCCTTTGCTGACTCCTTTATCCCCATATCCTCCATAAACATCTGCGCATCATTCTCATCGAGCCTCGAGAGCTCCATCTCAAAATTACCCGCAAACTCGATAGCATTATACTCCTTCGAAAACTCCTGCATCACTGCTTCATTCTTTCCGTAAGATACCTCATCTGTATTGAGAATAACTATCGCAGGTTTTTTAGTAAGAAACTGAAATCCCCTGATCACCAGTTCCTCCTCAGGACTGAATTCCAGCTTCCTTACCGGCTCTGACTTGTTAAGCTGCTCATATACCCTCTCTAAAACCTTTTCCTCCATCTGCAGAGCATCATTTTTCTGCCCCTTCGTATATCCGGCCCTGATTTTCTCAAGCCTCTTCTCAGCTATTATCAGGTCAGAAAGCAGAGTCTCTTCCTCAATTTTTCTCAGATCACCAATCGGATCTGCCGGGCCGGTAATGTCGTTTGCAAAGCCACGGATCACAAATGCCAGCGAATCCGCATTCCGGATTACCTTCAACATCTCACCCGCGAAGGCCTCCTGACGAATCGAGTCCTCCGCGATCCCTGCAACATCCACAATTTCTATCGTGGCAAAGACTGTCTTTTTAGGTTTGTACATCTCAGAGAGCCTCTTCACCCGCTCATCTGAAACTTTGACAATAGCAATATTGGGTTCGGCTTTGGAGGAGGCATAAGCAGATACAGGAGCTTCCGATTTTGTCAAGGCATTAAAGAGAGTGGTTTTACCTGATTTGGGTAATCCAAACAGTCCTATCTTCATTGTTCCTCCATGCAGAGATACATATTCAGTAAAATCAATACAGAAAAACTCAGCCGGGGACCCATCCCGCAGGCCGTGAAAACAAATCTGAGAGATATTTCGGGGATTTTCACATTACCCGGAATAAGCCGTTACTTGATGATTGATGGCGGCTTTATTTTCAGGTCTATCAGTTCCGGACGTCTGAAATGGACAACCGAGATTATGCCCACGAAGAGAAATCCGGATGCGTAGAGCATCAGAAAAGGACTGACAAGAAAATTTGTAAAGCCAAGAAACATCTGGAAACTGGCCAGGCAGTATATCCCCAGGATGATCTCGACAAGACAGGTCAGATCTTTTATCGGCTTGTATGTAGTGCTTCGCTTAGAACCTTTTTTCGGTGTACGATGAAAAGGCGAATTCATCTTGAGAAGAGCCTCAAAGACCGCTTTACCATTATTCACGGCCAACCCGGTCCCTATAAGCATCATCGCCGGGATAAGCATGATCTGCTTTCTGATCTTGTTTCCTATGTAGTACTGGGAAACCATGTACATTGTCGATGGCCCGCTGGTAGCCAGAATCATGCACAGAATAACACATCCAAACCAGAACGGCGGAAGATACACCTTTACATAATAGAGAACCGGCATAGTCAGAAGTGCCAGAAGCAGCATCAACGGATGAACCATATAGTGGGTAAGATGAAGTACCGCCTGAACCATTTTAAACACGGGAATCTTTCTCTGCCACAGAAGAGGGATGATCTTTATAGCGGTCTGGATCGAACCCTTCGCCCACCTGAACTGCTGATTCTTAAAAGCGTTTATATCCTCAGGTATCTCAGCCGGCACCTCAAGTTCAGGAACATACTCTGTTTCCCAACCGGCCAGTTGTATGCGGTAGGAAAGATCCATATCTTCGGTCAGGGTATCATGCTGCCACCCGCCACTGGTTTCAATAGCTGAACGGCGAAAAACTCCGGCAGTGCCATTGAAATTCATGAACAACCCATTCCAGCTTCTGGCGGCCTGTTCAATCATAAAATGCCCGTCAATACCCATGGCCTGGCCTCTGGTGATCAAAGAGGAATTCTTGTTCAGATGTGTCCATCTCCCCTGAACAAGCCCAAGTTTTGGACGATCAACAAAAAAGGCCATCGCCTTCTTCAGAAAATCCGGTCTGGGTACAAAATCAGCATCAAATATAGCCACAAATTCTGCATCTGTATAGTCAAGTCCGTTCTGCAGAGCACCCGCTTTATAGCCTGTTCTGTCTGTCCTGCGAATAACCGAAATATTAATTCCCTGTTCTTTCAGCCGTCTGACAGTATCATCTACAAATCCGATTGTCTCATCAGTACTGTCATCCAGAACCTGAATCTCGTGCCTTGATCTTGGATAGTCAATCGCAGCCACTGCCTCTATGACCCGGCTGGCTACAGATTTCTCATTGTACATTGGAAGTTGGGTTACTACTTTGGGGAATCTACTCTCATCGGTTATACTATAGAAGTACTTCATTTTTTCGCGTTGAGCAGCAATTTTAGGTTT
>DAOTAZ010000462.1:0-2609 GCA_035382965.1 Chitinispirillaceae bacterium
AACTCCTCAAGTGTGTAGTTGAATTTACCTGATGTAATCTCCAGGAATTTACCGGTTCCAGCAGCACAGCGATCGTTCATTTCAAAACGGTTTACTCTCCCGTTATTATCAAGGGATATCGCCTTTACATCCTGGCCACCTATATCGATAATCGAGCGGCATGAGGGAAAAAGAAATCCGGCTCCAAGAGCATGCGCCTTGATTTCCGAGATAGTTGGAATTTTCCTGTCAGCTTCAATCAGATCTCTGCCGTAACCAGTTGCTGTTACAGGAATATCTTCTTCCAGTTTATCAAGAAAAGTCTTTGAGACTTTAAGAGGCTGGGAAGTGGACGGCACCACTTCCCATTTGGCAATATTGTGATTATCTAAAATGACAAATTTTACAGTTGAAGAACCGATATCGATTCCTGCGGAGAGGGGCATTTTGCGATCCTTTCAATAAATGCCTGAAGTCTGGTCTTTAACTGACCAACATCTTCCTGTGAATAATCGGTTTCTATACGGGTTGCGGGAATGCCGCTTTTTTCCAGTTCTTTTTCGATACCGATGGCTTCGACTGCATAAGGAGAACAGAACTGAATTCCATATAAAACCACTCCGTCTGCATTATATTTCCGGTACATTTCTTTTATATGAGTCAACCGGTCCTGGTTTGGAGAGAAAATCGCACAGTCAATCTGGAAATACCGATCTACAATTGCATCAACTAATGAATCAAGAGTATCACCTGTGCTTTCAACAAGGTTTCTTGTTCCCCGTTCTCCGACACATGATTCCTCGGCAACAATCACTCCGCCGGTAGTTTCTATTATGGCCGGAATTTTCCAGTTAGGAACAGCCATCGGACAACCGGAGACAAGAATTCTTGGTGTGCCGGCAGGGAAGGAGCCTTTACCCTCAGATACCCGTCTTTCAAGCTCATCGCAGAGTTCGTTTATCTGCTGGGTAAACCGGATCGGATCCTCATAGAAAAAAATCTGGTTGATTAAAAGGCTGTCAAGACCGGAAACCGGAACAGGATTGTTTATCCTTGCTTTTGATAATCTGTATACCGCCTGCCTTTTCGCATTGACAATTTCAATTCCTTTACGCAGGGATTCCACAGTAATACTGTTTCCGGTCAACTCCTGGATCTGAGAGATGAATTTCAGGTACTCTTTCTTCAGTAAGGCCTTGCCATCCTGAGTCTTTACCTGCGGCATGTCCATGACATACATCTTTTTCACCAGATTACCGAAGACTTCCCAGGCTTTTTTCTTCCCATCGCAGGTGTTTTCACCCACAATCAGATCACTTGCTTCCAGATATGGACAGACACCGCCAAGTTTAAAGCCGAAGGTTGATTTGATAAGTGCACAGAGATTTTTCGGCAGTATCTTTTCCACCTCTTCTGTGGCGAAATCCGCACCGGCACAGAGTCCAACCATGATACCATTGGCTGCGATAACTATCTCCTCAGGAACAAATGTGCAATAGGTCCCAATTACCTTTCGTCCCTGCTTTTTTGCCTCAACCAGTTCCTGAATTCTGGCACCGTGAACTTCTGACATTACAAAATCAAGGTATGAGGTTTTTTCGGGGCGATTTTTCTGGGAAACAAATATCTCGGCATAGACTTTTCCCAGGACTTCCATCAGTGCGTCATGGTTTTCAAGGTTGAGCCCGAGCTCCTTCCACATTTGCCTGTAGTCAACAGTCATAAAAGAACCCTTTCTGAAGTGGTGAAGTTATTATGGGAAATGCTAAGAAACAGCAGTGAATTTATCTGACCAACTGGATATTTGCAATGAAAAGAGGTCTTTATTACAAAGAAAAGGAGTGAGAGAAGAAACGGCAGGGAGATAGTAAAGATCATAGTCGTTTTAACCTGTATGCGCATCGATATTACCGGACCGGTCTTATCAGCGTAACGTGAGTTTCAGGTGTTCTCCTTGATGATATTGATCTTGATATGAGAATTAATAATGGTAAATTTTGTTTTCTTGTATGGAAAATATACTTGCTGGAATTTTCAGAATACAACATTATGAGTGCCTGGTCAGTAAGTATGAAGGTGGATTCATTCTGACTTGCTGGAATAGGGCAATTTATATTAGTTGTTGAGACAGTTTTTTTTGAGGATTGGAAGGGTGGGGGAGAATTACCTCGGAGATGAAAAAGTGGTTTAAGCTGCTGAATTACAAACTCACCTCAGAGATGAAATATCCTTTTCTGCAGGATTATGTTCTGGTTTCAGATCTTGCTGCTTTTTTTTATGTCTTTGCTAAACCTATAAATTGAGCGAACGAAGAATCAAAGTCCTCTTAAAAAAACAATACCCGTATCTGAACTCTTAACAATAATGTTGAAATAACTGGTAAGAAATGACCCGTTTGTATAATAGCCAAACCCGGTAGAACCTTTTACAGTATCCTGGGATATGCTTAGAAACAGTTCTCCGTCACCTTCAACTTCGGGTACAAAACTGAGTGTTATACTGTCAAATCTTTGCAAATTATAAGCAGATACACTCTGTCTTTTATCAATGGCAACAGAAATGGTAATGGTATCTATTACACCGGATGTTTCATTAGTTAACTTTATGGATAATTCCTGATTACTGCCACA
>DAOTAZ010000463.1:0-2604 GCA_035382965.1 Chitinispirillaceae bacterium
AAATCAGGAGATTTCCGATGAGCCTGAAGAAGAACCGCCTGAGGTCATCGAAGTAGCAGGAGAGAAACCCAGACCTCGTCTGTACCTCTCTGAGAGTGATCTGATGCTTCTGGTGGAACTTCGTTTTGCATACCTGAATGGAACAGTAGAGTTTTCGCGCTTTGATTCATCGAGCTACCGACTGGTACCTGAGGAAAACGGGATAGTATACAAAGTGATCCGCTCCAGGGCAAGGGAGACTTCGATCAGTTCACGTCTTGCGGAATACGATCTCGTGAGATACCAGACCGGTGTATTTACCCCATCCGGAGATTCAAGAATCTGGCTTCTTCAGGAACTTCCCAGGATCGCGGGTGATGGTTTTGAAATATACGGGCAGGAGAATCTCAGAACTATTAACGCACGCAGCACAGCGCCTAAACTCAGTGTGGCAGTTACTTTCAGGGAGGGAATATTTGACTGTGAAGTATCTCTGAGTGTCGGAGGAATTCATGCATCACTTGCAGCGCTGATAAAAGCAGTAAAAGAAAAAAGCCGGTTTGTACTTCTGAGTGATGGCTCATCGGGGATTATTCCGGAAGAGTGGCTGGAGAGATTTGCGGCAATATTTTCTGTTCTTGAGACCGATGAATCTCAGAAGGTTTTAAGAGCCAGACCTGCTCATCTCCCGATAGCTGATCAACTCTTCGAAATGGCTGATACGAGGAGAGCGGATGCGGAGTTTGAGCAGAAAAGGCTTGCTTTCCGTAATTTCTCGGGGGTCTGCAAGAAAAGAGTCCCATCAGGCTTTAAGGCAGAGATGCGACCCTATCAGGCTGCCGGGTATGACTGGTTCTATTTCCTGAAAGAGTATGGATTCGGAGGGTGTCTGGCTGATGACATGGGGCTTGGAAAAACTGTTCAGACATTAGCACTGCTTCTGAATGAAAAACAGGAGGGGGGCGGCCAGCCGTCACTGATCATCGTACCCGCGTCACTACTGTTTAACTGGCAGAGAGAGGCAAAAAAGTTTGTCCCGGAACTCAGTCTGCTACTCTATCATGGACCGGGAAGAGAGCAATATCTGGGTGTGATGCATATGGCTGATGCAGTCTTGACCACTTATGGAACCATCCTCAGGGACATCGAAAAACTGAAAGAGAAAAATTTCCATTATATAATTCTCGATGAGGCGCAGGCGATTAAAAACCCAACATCGGATATAAGCCGGGTTGTAAAAGAACTGCAAGGTTCATATCGTCTGGCTCTTAGCGGCACACCCATAGAAAACAATCTGGCTGAGCTATGGTCTCTCTTTTCATTTCTTAATCCGGGAATACTGGGAACACTGAGAAGTTTCGCTGAAAACTTCATCAGACCGATCGATAAAGATCAAAATGAATATGCCGCTGATTCTCTCCGCAAACTGATTTTTCCCTTTATTCTAAGGAGAACAAAAGAGCAGGTAGCAAAGGAACTCCCGCCGAAAAACGAGATCGTTATCTATACGGAGATGCTCCCCAGACAGAGGACACTCTATGAAATTACACGTGATATCTACAGGAACAGAGTTCAGAAATCCATTGAAAACGATGACATCGAGCGGTCGAGATTCCAGATACTCGAAGGACTGTTGAGGCTCAGGCAGATCTGCTGTCATCCTGTGCTTGTGGAGCCCTCTTTCAGCGGTGATTCTGGCAAACTGAGAGTGGTGTGCGAAAGGATACAGGAGATTACCGGTGAGGGCCACAGGGTACTTGTCTTTTCCCAATTTGTCAAAGTACTTGAACTGACCAGAAAGATGATATCAGGATACGGAATATCCAGCGAAATACTCACTGGAGCCACAAGGGATAGAAAAAGTGTTGTAGACAGGTTTCAGAACGGTACCGGTGGACCTGTTTTCTTTATCAGCCTTAAAGCAGGGGGAACCGGACTTAATCTGACAAGAGCGGATTATGTGATCCATATTGATCCATGGTGGAATCCAGGGGTCGAGAACCAGGCTTCGGACAGGGCTCACAGAATAGGGCAGACCCGGACTGTTTTCGTCTACAAGATGATAACAAAGGATTCGATCGAAGAGCGGGTAATGGAACTGCAGGAGAAAAAGAGATTACTTACAGACAGTGTGATCCAAACCGAAACCTCTTTTTTCAAACAATTGACTATTGATAATATGCTTGGGCTCTTCGGGTAAAAAAAATATTGCATAAAATTGAACTTCCCCAGGGATAATTGGATAATAAGGTATGAACCATCTTTAAAGCAGGAGGCTGCATAATGCTGTTTGAAAAAACAAAAACAGTGATGATGACTCTTGTGATGATAATCTGCCAGTTAAGCCAGTTAAGCTTACTTTCTGCTCAGGAATCCCCTTTTGGAACTGACACTTTCGGAATCACCAGGTTCTACCCGACTAAGGAAGGGAGCCGGGAGTGGAATTCAGCACACTGGGGGAATGGTATCGAGAGGAATGTACGGTATGCAAGAGACCCTTATGATCCGACAGACTGGACAGAGGATCACAGTGCCGGCACAAATGGATTCCAGATAGACGGAAATGGTGTGATGAATATGAGCGGCGGTGGTCCGCGCTTTCATATCAATAGTTTACGGACAACA